>CAZFTZ010000140.1:0-7394 GCA_964521875.1 uncultured Cellulomonas sp.
GGCCTGCTGGCGTTCCTCGTCGTCGCGGACCAGGCGGTCCGCATGCTGCCCAACCTGATGTGACCATGCCGAGGAGCAACCCCGAGATGACGCAGGCCGCACCGTCCGACGACGACGTGACCCAGGTGATCTCACCGACGCCACTGGTGGACGTGGGCCCGTCCGCGCCGGCGCCGCTGAGCGCGCCGCGTCCCGCCGCGCAGCCGGCCGGGCCGTTGTCGGCCCTCGAGGCGCGCAACATCTCCGCCTGGTTCGGCGACCACAACGTGCTCGACCGTGTCTCGCTGAACATGCCCGGTGGCGTCATCACGTCGCTCATCGGCCCCTCCGGCTGCGGCAAGTCGACGTTCCTGCGCATCCTCAACCGGATGCACGAGCTGGTGCCGTCCGCCTCCCTGGCGGGCGAGGTGCTGCTGGACGGCCAGGACATCTACGACCCGGCCCGCCGGCTGACGGATGCCCGCCGCCAGATCGGCATGGTGTTCCAGAAGCCGAACCCGGTCCCGGCGATGTCGATCTACGACAACGTCGTCGCCGGCCTCAAGCTGACCGGCCGGCGGGTGTCGCAGGCGGAGAAGGACTGGTTGGTCGAGACCTCGCTGACCAAGGCGGGCCTGTGGACCGAGGTGCGCAACCGCCTCGCCGCTCCCGGCGGCGGCCTGTCCGGCGGCCAGCAGCAGCGGCTGTGCATCGCGCGCTCGCTCGCCGTGCGCCCGCGGGTGCTGCTCATGGACGAGCCGTGCTCCGCCCTCGACCCGACGTCCACCCGCGTCATCGAGGACACCATGCTGGAGCTGGCGAACGAGGTGACGATCGTCATCGTCACGCACAACATGCAGCAGGCCGCCCGCGTCTCGCAGCAGTGCGCGTTCTTCCTCGCCGAGGCCGGGACGCCGGGCGTCATCGTGGAGCACGGGGACACCGCGGCGATGTTCACGCACCCGCAGGACGCTCGCACCGAGGCCTATGTCGAGGGCCGTTTCGGCTGACGTCGCCGATCCGTGCGGCCGGGCTCACGGCGCCAGCGCGGCCAGCGGACACGTGACGGTGCCGTCGGCGAGGGTGAGCACCGGCCCGGTGCCCGTGACGACGAGCCGGAAGGCGGGTTCACCGACCACGCGGGTGTCGACCTGACCGACCACCGCGGCGAGCGACTCAGCCCCCGCCTGGACCTGGAGCCCGCCAAGTTTCACCTCGACTGCGGCCCACCTTCCGTCCTGCAGTGCGACGACAGCATCGATCTCCTTGCCGTTCGAGTCCCGGTAGTGGCGGACCTCCCCGCCTAGCGCCTCCGCGAAGACGGTGAGGTCGTGGACGACGGCGCTCTCGAAGACGTGCCCCAGGGTTTCCAGATCGGTGCGCAGTCGCGGTGCACCCGCCCCGAGCAGCGCCGCTGCCAGTGCGGCATCCACCAGATGGAACCGCGGCGAGGTGCGCAGCCGCGCGCGTGACCGGAGGGCAGGCGTCCACGCCGGCTGGAGCTCGACGACGAAGAGGCGCCGCAGCAGTCCGACGTAGCCGCTGACGGTGTCGTGTCGGATGTCCGGAGCGATGCTGCGGACGTCGGCAGCCAGGGTCGAGTAGCTCGCCTCGGTGGCGACGTTCCGGGCGATGGACGCAAGTAGCTGCCCGATGACTGCGGGTGTGTGCCGGACGTCAGCGAGGCGCTGGATGTCGGTGCGAGCCACCTCAGCGGCGTAGGCGCGGAGCAGCTCGGCCCCCTGTTCTGCGGCCAGCTCTGTCATCGCCGGGAAGCCAGGACGCAGGACGACGTCGATCACGTCGTCCAGGTCCGGCATCGCGTCGGTCTTCGCGGCCGGTCGCTCGCCTTCGAAGAGGCTCGCGAGGCTGACACCCCCGGCTGGGCTGCCCGACTTCTCCCACGACGTCATGGTTCGCAGGCGCAGGCGCAGGATGCGTCCCGCGCCGGTGTGCCGCGTCACGTCGTCGGCCGGAACCGAGGAGCCGGTGAGGATGAATCGGCCTGTGCCCGCCGACGCGTCGATCTGCCGGCGGACGAGGTTCCACAGCTCAGGAGCGACCTGCCACTCGTCGAGCAGTCGCGGAGACTCGCCTTCGAGAACGGCCCTGGGCGCGATCGACAGCAGCTGCTGCGTCTCGGGCGAGTCGACGAAGGTGTAGGAGGCGGCAGCGTGGAGGGATGTCATCGTCTTGCCGCACGCGCGAGCGCCCTCGACCACCACGGCTCCGGCCGTCGCAAGGGCGCGCTGCAGCCGGGTGTCGATCACGCGTGGCTGATACGGCCGACCGAGAACGACCGTCGTGTCCATGAGCCCTCATGCTAGGCGGTGATGTGCAGCCATTCTAGGAGGCAAATTGCTGGACCACTAGGAGGCGATTTGCAGTGATGCTAGGCGACAGTCCGCAGTCGGGGTGGCTGGAGCCGCCGCGAGAGAACATGAACGGGCGTACGCACCGAGGCTTACGTCGAGGGCCGGTTCGGCTGACCCGCGGCAGGATGTCCGATCCCTCCCGAATGACATCGGTGTGACTTCTGTTACTGATGTGACTGGAGTTCACTTCTGAGGTTTGCGCAGGTAGCGTGCCCTGCGTGAGTCCGCGCCGCGCCCTCGTCGCTGCCGCGCTGGCCGGTGCCCTGGTCGTCGTCGGCCCGCTGGGCGGGGCCTTCGCGGCGCCCACGCCCACCCCGCCGACCGACGACGACGTGCGCGCCGCGCAGCAGGCGGTGCAGTCCGCGTCCGACGACGTCGCGGCGATGGAGGTCCGGCTCGCGCAGCTCGCGGCGGTGGCCGACGACGCGCAGGTCGCGGTCGACCGGGCCGGCGAGGCCTACTCGCAGGCGCTCGCGGACGCACAGGCGGCGCAGCAGGCGGCCGACGACGCCACGGCGCGCTCCGCCCAGGCGGACGGCGACGCCGAGACGGCCCGCCAGAACCTCATGGCCTACGCCCGCGAGATGGCACGCTCCGGCGGCTCTGTCGACACGCTCGAGGCGGTGCTCTCCGCCAACGGGTTCGAGGACGTCGCGCAGCGCACCGCCGACCTGTCGCGCCTCACCGGCAAGGCCGACGAGACGGTGCAGTCCTACCGCGCGGCCCAGCTCGTCGCCGCCACGCTGCGCCAGCGCGCCGACGACGCGGCGGCGGTCGCCACCGCCAAGCAGGCCGACGCCCAGACCGCGCTGCAGGCGGCGCAGCAGGCGCAGTCGGACGCCGACGCGCAGGTCGCCGCGGCAGCGGTGGAGCGCGACGACCTCGTCGCGCAGCTCGCGGAGGCCCGGCAGACGAGCATCGACGTCGAGAAGGCGCGGCAGGACGAGATCGACCGGCAGGCCAAGCAGCGGGCGGACGACGCGGCGAAGGCGGCACGGCTGGCGTCGTCGTCCGCGTCGTCGGGCGGCAGCGCGCCGGCGACCGGCGGGTCGGGGACCACCGTGGGCGCGGGCTCGTCGGGCGGCTCGGGCGGGACGGCGTCCGGTGGCTCCGGCGGCGGCACGGGCGGTTCGGGCTCGTCGGGCGCGGGCTCGGACCAGGGCGGAACCTCTGGTGGGACCGACACCGGCACGGGCTCGTCGGGCGGCTCCGGCGGCACCACGACCGACCCCGGCACCGGTTCGTCGGGCTCGTCGGGCGGTGCCTACGGCCTGGGCACGGGACGCTCGCGCGGCTCCGCGGACCAGGGCAACGCCGCCGTCGCGTTCGCGATGACCCAGCTCGGCAAGGAGTACGTGTGGGGCGCCACCGGCCCCGACTCCTACGACTGCTCCGGCCTGACCATGACCTCGTGGCGCAACGCCGGCGTCAACCTCAACCGGACGTCACGCGACCAGTACAAGCAGGTCCTCAAGATCTCGTACGACGAGCTGCGGCCCGGCGACCTCGTCTTCTGGACCGACGACCCGAGCGACCCGGACGCGATCTACCACGTGGCGATGTGGGCCGGGAACGGCCAGATCGTCGAGGCGGCCCGTCCCGGCGTGCCGCTGCGTGTCACCGCGATGCGCTGGGCAGGCACCATGCCGTACGCCGGCCGCCCGTAGGACCCCTTCCGGCTCCGGCGCGCCGTGCTCAGTGCGTGGCGTAGCCGGCGTCGATGGCGCGCTGGCGGGACCGCTCGATCTCCGCCTCGGCCTCGGCGCGGCCCACCCAGTGGGCGCCCTCGACCGACTTCCCGGGCTCCAGGTCCTTGTAGACCTCGAAGAAGTGCTGGATCTCCAGCCGGTGGAAGTCCGAGACGTCGTCGATGTCCTGGCGCCACGCGGCGCGCTGGTCACCGGTCGGCACGCAGAGCACCTTGTCGTCGCCGCCGTTCTCGTCGCGCATCCGGAACATGCCCAGCGCGCGGCAGCGGATCAGGCAGCCGGGGAACGTGGGCTCCTCGAGCAGCACCAGGGCGTCGAGCGGGTCGCCGTCCTCGCCGAGCGTGCCCTCGATGAACCCGTAGTCGTCGGGGTAGCGGGTCGAGGTGAACAGCATCCGGTCGAGCCGGATCCGCCCGGTGGCGTGGTCCACCTCGTACTTGTTGCGCTGCCCCTTGGGGATCTCGATCGTGACGTCGAACTCCACGGCTCTCCCTCGTCGCCCCCAGGGAGGCGTCCGCTCCGACGGCACGCCGAGACGGCCCGCTGCGTGCCCGTTGTCCGACAGTAGTGTGACGCACGGCGGGGCGTCTGCGCCGCCGGCGGCCGCGGGCCGGCTGACGAGCGGGCAGGTGAGGATGGCCACAGCGGCCAGGGTGGTCGGCACCGGTGTGCTGGTCGTCGTCCTCGCGGGAGGGGCGTACCTCACCGCCGACGCCTACGACCTGGTGCCCGGTGGCCTCACCCTCGCCGCCCCCGTGCCACCCGCGCTGCCGTTCCCCATGGCGCCCGGCGCGGCGGCCGCCCAGGCCACCGCCACGCCCGCGCTCACCAGCCTCGACGAGAACGCGCCGATGCCGGCCGCCGGCGTGCTGCAGGGCCAGGTCGACGCGCTCGTCGCGAGCGCCGCGCTGGGCCCCACCACCGGAGTGCTGGTCGCGGACCGGATCACCGGCGAGGTGCTCGCCACGCATCTGCCCGACGACGCGCGCGTGCCCGCCTCGACGGCCAAGCTGCTCACCGCCACCGCGGCACTGGGCACCCTCGACCCGCAGGGCACGCTGCCCACCACGGTGGTCGCGGGGGAGTCCGACGACCAGATCGTGCTCGTCGGCGGCGGCGACATGATGCTCGCGGCCGGAGCCGGCGACCCCACTGCGGTCGTCGGGCGCGCCGGGCTGGGCGACCTGGCCGCCGAGGTGGCGAAGGACCTCACGCTGCGCGGCACGACGACGGTCCGGCTGCGCGTCGACGACACGCTGTTCTCCGGCCCGGCGGTCAGCCCCGGGTGGACGCAGTCGGAGCTCAACCTCGGCTACGTCGCGCCGGTGACCGCGCTCGCGGTGAACATCGCCAAGACCAAGGACGGCGAGTACGTGCCGCGCTACCCCGACCCCTCGATCGCGGCGGCGAAGGTGTTCGCGCAGCGGCTGACCGAGGCCGGGATCACCGTCGAGGGATCGCCGACGCGCGGCACCGCGCCCTCCGGCGCGCGCGTCCTCGGCGAGGTGGACTCGGCACCGCTGGCGGACGTGGTCCGGTACGCGCTCACCACGTCCGACAACACGATCGCCGAGGTGCTCGGGCGCCTGGTGGCCGCTGGCGAGGGGCTGCCCGCGAGCTTCTCCGGCGCCACGCAGGGCGTGCTGCACGCCGTCGGCACGCTCGGCATCGACACCACCGGCGCGCACCTCACCGACTGCTCCGGGCTGGCCGCCGACTCCGGCATCTCGCCGCGCACCCTCGTCGCCACGCTCAGCGCGATCCAGGACGGCACGCACCCTGCGCTGCGGGACGTCGCCGCCGGCCTGCCGATCGCCGGCCTGACCGGCACCCTGACGGACCGTTTCACCACCAACCCTGCCGCCGGCCAGATCCGCGCCAAGACCGGCAGCCTGCCCGGCGTGACGTCGCTGGCGGGCACGGTGGTGACCGTCGACGGCCGACAGCTGGTGTTCGCGGTGATGTCGGACGCCACCGGCGCGGTGGGACAGGACGCGCCGCGCAAGGCGATCGACGCCTTCGTCGCCGGGCTGGCCGGCTGCGGCTGCCAGTAGGACGCGGTTACGGTGGCGGGCATGGCGGCTCGCGACACCTCCGGCCCGGCTCCCGTGTCCGGCACGGCGGGCGTACCCGCCGCGGCCGCGGGCCCCGTCGACTGGAGGCTCGCGGCGGCGGTGGCCGGCCGGCTCGCCCCTCCCGGACCCACGGGCAGGCCCGACGAGCTCGCCGGCCTGGTCACCGGGCTGCGCGCCGCTGTCGCCTGGGCGGCCGACGAGGTGGTCGCCGTCACCGGCCTGCAACCGGCCGATGGTGCCGCGTGGCCGACGCCCGTGCTCGTCGTCGACCGCCCGGGATGGGCCAAGGGCAACACGCAGTCGCTCGCGGTGCTCACGGCGCCGCTCGTCGCGGCCGCCGGCCCGGTGAGCGCCGCGACCCGGGCCTCGTCGGGCCTCGAGGTCGGCGGCGTGCTGGCGCTGCTGTCCGGCCGGGTACTGGGCCAGTTCGACCCGTTCGGCACGACGAGCGGACGGCTGCTGCTCGTCGCGCCCAACGTGCTGGAGACCAGCCGCAAGCTCGAGGTGGACCCGGGCGACTTCCGGCTCTGGGTGGCGCTCCACGAGCAGACGCATGCGCTGCAGTTCGCGGTCGCGCCGTGGCTGGCCGGCCACCTGCGCGGCCGGATGGAGACGCTGCTGGCTGACCTGGGGCCGGAGAGGGTGTTCGGCCCCGGCGACCTCGGCACCCTGGCCGGTGCGGTGGCGCGGATGCTGCAGGGCCGGGAGGGCGGCGGGCTGCTGGGCCTGCTCTCGCCGGAGCAGCGCGCGGTGTTCGACGAGCTGGGCGCGGTGATGACGCTGCTCGAGGGACACGCCGACGTGACGATGGACCAGGTGGGGCCGGGCGTGGTGCCGTCGGTGGCGACGATCCGACGCCGGTTCGACGCGCGGCGGCAGTCGGCCGCCGCCGCGACGGGGCCGGCGGCGCTGGCGCGCCGGCTGCTCGGGATGGACCTCAAGCTGGCGCAGTACCGGGACGGGGCGGCGTTCGTGCGCGGCGTGCGCTCCCGCGTCGGCGACGGCTTCGACGCGGTGTGGACGTCCCCGGACACGCTGCCGCGTCCGGCCGAGATCGCCGACCCCGCCGCCTGGGCCGCCCGCGTCCGCCCCTGACCCTCTCCCTCCCGCCACCCACGCGAGCTCGGTGTTTCCGCGCCGACTCGGCACATCGATGCACCGATCCGGAGCGGAAGTACCGAAGTGGCGGCGGGGCGGGGAGGATGGCGCGGTGAGCGGACCTGCCCCGGCGGTGGCGGCCGTGCGGGCCGCCGTGC
>CAZFTZ010000141.1:0-5049 GCA_964521875.1 uncultured Cellulomonas sp.
GCGAGCGTCGTCTTGCCCGTGCCCGGCGGTCCCCACAGCACCACGGACGCCGGGGCGGAGCGCGCAGCGGCGGGGTCCGCGGGCTCGACGAGGCGCCGCAGGGGCGACCCCGGCTCCAGCAGGTGGTCCTGGCCGGCGACCTCTCCGAGGGTGCGCGGACGCATCCGGACCGCCAACGGCGCACCGGGGCCGACCTCGGGCAGACCGGCGGCGGTCGACGTCACCGCGTCGAACAGGTCCACACGCCGAACCCTACGCACCACCGGCGACACGCCCGTCACCGCTCCAGGTGAGGAAGCAGCCGACGATGTGCGGCAGTGGGTGCCGGGCTGCAACGATGACCGGCGTGTTCGCACGCCTCGGCCGGGTGATCGGCCGTCACCCGCGGGTCACCGTCGTCGTCTGGCTCGTGCTGGCGGTCGGCGGCTACGCCGTCGCCGTCCTCGGCGTGCACGGCGGCGAGTCGCTGTTCGACCGGGTGTCGTCGGGCGCGCCCGCGGTGCCAGGCTCGCAGAGCAAGGAGGCCGACGAGCTGCTGGCGCAGGTCGACCAGAGCGGTGAGTCCCTGACACTGGTGCTCTCGGGCGTCGACCCGTCGTCGGCCCCGCTGCAAGCGGCGCTGACGCCGGTCCGTGCCGAGCTGGCCGCGGTGCCGGGCGTCGCCTCGGTCGTCGACCCGCTGGTGCTGCCCGGCGGTACGACGAACCCCGCGGCAGCGCCCCTGCTCGCACAGGACGGCCGCGGGTTCCTGCTGGTGGTCGGCCTGGACCCGGGGTTGGCGCCCGACGACGAACGTGCCGCGCTCTCGGCCGTGCAAGCGGTCCTCGACGGGGTGCCGGCACGGCTCGCCGGCGTTGCGCCGGAGGCGACCGGCCTCGTGGGCGGCACCTCGCTGATCGTCGACGACATCCACGGCCAGGTGGAGAAGGACCTGCGCACCGGCGAGGCGGTGGCGCTGCCGATCGCGCTGGTGGCGATGGTGTTCGTGTTCGGCGGCTTCCTCGCGGCGGGGATGCCGATGGCCGGCGCGCTGGCGTCGATCGGCGTCGGGCTCGCCGTGGTGCTGGGGCTGACCTACCTGATGGACGTCGACGCGTCGTCGGTCAACGTGCTCACGGCGCTCGGCATCGGGCTGTCGATCGACTACGGGCTCCTGGTCGTGTCGCGGTTCCGGGAGGAGCTCCACCGGCTGGTGGACACGGACGGCGGAGCGGCAACCCGGAGGCGGCGTGGCGACGGGACGGTCGCCACGGCGGTAGAGCGGACGCTGGCGACCGCGGGTCGCACGGTGACGTTCTCGGCCGTGACGGTGGCGATCTCGATCGCGGGCCTGCTGGTGTTCACCCCGCCGATCCTGCGGGCGATCGGGGCGGCGTCGGTCGCGGTGGTCGTCGTCGCGCTGGCGACAGCGCTCACCCTGGTGCCCGCGCTGCTGGTGATGACGGGCCGCCGGCTGGGCCGGCCCAGTCCCGTGCTCCGGGTGCCCGGCCTGCGCGCCGTCATGGCCCGGACCTCCGACGTGCAGTCGTCGGAGGGCTTCTTCTCCCGGCTCACGGCGCGGGTGCAGCGCCGCCCGTGGTGGGTGATCGCCGGCTGCGTCGTCGTGCTCGGCCTCACGGCGCTGCCGGTGCGGCACCTCGAGGTGCGCAACTCCGGGGCCGAGCTGCTGCCGGCCGGCAGCAGCCAGCGCGACTTCCTGGCGGCGATCGTCGACAACTACCCCGCCGCGCAGTCCGCGGCGGTCACCGTGCTGGCCGAGACGTCGCTCGACGAGGCGACGGCGTGGGCGGCGCAGCTCGCCGACCTGCCCGACGTCGCGTCGGTCGACGCGCCGCGCGCCACCGGCTCCTACGTGGAGATCGGGCTGCGGCCGGACTCGTCGGACGCGGGCGGTGCCGTGGCGCGCTCGGTGGTGAGCGACGTGCGCGGGCTCGACCCGGGCTTCCCGGTGTGGGTGACCGGTCAGGCCGCGCGCTCGATCGACTTCACGCAGGCGCTGGCCTCGCGGGTGTGGTGGGTGGTCGGGATCGTCGCCCTGGCGACGCTGGTGCTGCTGTTCTTCATGACCGGGTCGGTGGTGATCCCGGTGAAGGCCCTGCTGACCAACGCGCTGTCGCTCGCCGCGTCGATGGGCGTGCTGGTCTGGGGGTTCCAGGAGGGGCACCTGTCCGGGCCGCTCGACTTCGTCGGCGTCGGTGGCATCGAGTCGTACGTCGTCGCGCTGGTGCTGGCGTTCGCGTTCGGGCTGGCGATGGACTACGAGGTGTTCCTGCTGTCGCGCGTCAAGGAGCTGCACGACGCCGGGCACCCGACCGAGGAGGCGGTGCGGCTGGGGCTGCAGCGCTCCGGACGGGTGATCACCTCCGCCGCGGCGATCATCATCGTGGTGTTCGCCGGGTTCGTCGCGGGGCGGCTGCTCATCATCAAGGAGGTCGGCTTCGCCCTCGCGGTGGCGGTGCTGGTCGACGCGACGCTGGTGCGCTGCCTGCTGGTGCCGGCCACGATGACGGTGCTCGGCCGGTGGAACTGGTGGGCCCCGGAGCCGCTGCGACGGCTCTACGAGAAGGCGGCGATCACGCGCTGATGGAGCGGCGCTTCGACGCGCGTTCCCTCAACCGGCGGCCACGGCCCCGGCTGTCCGTGGTGCTCTCGGTCCTCGGGGCGCTGGCCGTCAGCCTGGCCTGGCTCGCGATCGTCGCCTCGATGGTGCTCATCGCGGTGACGCGTGACACCGCATCCGGGATGGCGTGGACCATCCAGGCGACGATCGTGGTCGTCGGCGCACCGCTGCTGTGGGCGTGGTGGCGGGAGCTGCTGCAGCCGCCGGTCTACCCCGAGCGGCCCGACGAGCTCGACGAGCCCCCGCGGCCGAACCGCGCGCTGTCCGGGGAGGACCCGCCGCCGACGCGGTGGTGACCTGTCAGCGCGGCGTGCGGCTCGCCGGGTGCTCGGCGGGGCGGTAGCTGCGCATGCGCGCGTCGGTGCGCCAGCCCAGGCGGCGGTAGATCCGCAGCGCCGGCTCGTTGTCCGCCCAGACCCCGAGCGACACCCAGTCCGCGCCCGACGAGAGACCGGCGTTGGCCGCCGCGACGAGCAGCGCCGTGCCCAGGCCGCCGCGCCGCGCCGCGGGGCGCACCCCGAGGCCGTGGAGGTGCCAGCTGAACCCGTCGTCGGAGGCGCCACCCCGCACCGCCGCGCCGATCACTCCGACGAGCCGCTCGCCCTCGCGGACGCCCCACCAGCCGGCCACACCGGCACGTGCCGGGTCGGAGTCGGTAGCGGGGTTGCCCTCCGACAGGCAGTCGAGGATCGCCGGGACGTCGCCGGGCAGGTCCAGGGGCGTCACCCGCCCCATGGCGGGAACGTCGGCCGGCCGCGTGGTCGACATCCAGTCGAAGCCGGGCAGCGGCGTCAGGTGCAGCGCGTCGCACACGCGCGCCGGCAGGTCGACCTCGCGCGGGATGGCCAGCCAGTGCAGCGGCGCGACGAGCTCCCCGCGCCCGACGAGGTCTCCGACGACACCGACGACGCGAGCCGGGTCTCCGTACCCGGCCACCGCGGTACCCCGCGCCGCCGGCGTGAGCACGACGAGCGCGTCCTCGTCGGCCAGGAGCCGGACGCCGTCGTGCTTGCCGTGGTCGGAGAGGACCAGCCGGTGCTCGCGCCAGCGGGGCGGCAGCTCGTCGAGCGGCGCCGTCACTCCCCCGCCGCCGGAGCCGGTGCCCCCGGAGCCGTGGGCGCCTTGGGCTTGACGTCAACCCCGGCCTCGCGGCGCTGCTCGGGCGTGATCGGCGCCGGCGCGCCGGTCAGCGGGTCGTAGCCGCCGCCGGACTTCGGGAACGCGATGACGTCGCGGATCGACTCGGCGCCGGTGAGCAACGCGACGATCCGGTCCCAGCCGAACGCGATCCCGCCGTGCGGCGGCGCGCCGAACTGGAAGGCGTCGAGCAGGAAGCCGAACTTCTCCTGTGCCTCGTCAGGCCCGATGCCCATCACGCCGAACACGCGCTGCTGGACGTCGCGGCGGTGGATACGGATCGAACCGCCGCCGATCTCGTTCCCGTTGCAGACGATGTCGTAGGCGTACGCCAGCGCGTGGCCCGGGTCCTGCTCGAACCGGTCGATCCACTCCGGCGTCGGCGACGTGAACGCGTGGTGCACCGCGGTCCAGGCGCTGGTGCCCAGTGCGACGTCGTCGTCCTCGCCGGTCGGCTTGAACAGCGGGGCGTCGACGATCCACACGAACGACCACTGGGACTCGTCGATCAGCCCGCCGCGGCGGCCGATCTCCAACCGCGCGGCACCGAGCAGGGCCCGGGCCTCGGACGGCTTGCCGGCAGCGAAGAACACCGCGTCGCCGGGCTTCGCCCCGACCGTCGCCGCGAGGTTCGCCCGCTCGTCGTCCGAGATGTTCTTGGCGACCGGGCCGGCGAGCTCGCCGTCGTCGCCCACCGTGACGTAGGCCAGACCCTTGGCACCGCGCTGCTTGGCCCACTCCTGCCAGGCGTCGAACCCGCGCCGCGGCGTCGACGCGCCGCCCGGCTGCACCACGGCGCCGACGTACGGCGCCTGGAACACCCGGAACGGGGTGTCCACGAAGTACTCGGTCAGGTCCGTCAGCTCGAGGCCGAAGCGCAGGTCCGGCTTGTCGGAGCCGTACCGCGCCATCGCGTCGGCGAAGGTCATCCGCGGGATCGGCGTGGGGATCGCGTACCCGACGAGCTCCCACAGCGCCACCAGCACGTCCTCGGCGACCGCGATGACGTCGTCCTGCTCGACGAAGCTCATCTCGACGTCGAGCTGGGTGAACTCCGGCTGCCGGTCGGCGCGGAAGTCCTCGTCACGGTAGCAGCGGGCGATCTGGTAGTAGCGCTCCATGCCGGCGACCATGAGCAGCTGCTTGAACAGCTGCGGCGACTGCGGCAGCGCGTACCAGGACCCCGGCGACAGCCGGGCCGGGACGATGAAGTCGCGGGCTCCCTCCGGGGTGGACCGGGTGAGCGTCGGGGTCTCGATCTCGACGAAGTCGTGCGCGTCCAGCACGCGCCG
>CAZFTZ010000142.1:0-22406 GCA_964521875.1 uncultured Cellulomonas sp.
CCGACGAGGATGCGGCCGTCCTCCTCGCGCCGGATCTCCTGCGTCATCTCCGACTTGCCGCCGCCCGAGGCGCCCTCGTGCATGATCACGGTCTGGTTCTCGTACGGCGTGGTCACCTGCACGCTCGACGCGTGGGCCGTCACCCAGCCTTCCTGCTGGCCGATGTCCAGCAGCACCGAGAACACGCCCTTCTTCGCGCTCGGACCGGGGTAGACGTTGTAGGCGAACACCTCGTGCAGCGTCGTCGTGCGGTCGTGGACCACGACCTGGCGGCCGCCGAACTGGGTGTGCCGGAACGGCGGGGCGAGGTAGAGGATCGAGCGCGGAGTGAACGGCCCGATGTCGTCGAACGTCACCCAGCCCTGCAGGTCGACCAGGATCAGCGCGAAGAACGCCGCGTTGGCCGGGACGATCGCCAGCGACGGGTAGCCGAACGTCGGCCCGCCGGCCTTGAAGGGCACGACGACGAGCTCCTGGGTGCCCAGCCAGTCCAGCGTCCGCTGCTTGACCGGCGCGAACTCCTCGCCGAAGACCTCGCGGTAGCGCGGTTTGTCGGTCGGCAGGTCGTCGGCGATGCGCATGCAGTCCGGGTCCCGCCGGCGCATGTAGTCCTCGGGGTAGTTGACGGCGATGCCGTTGCGGCACCGCGTCACGGTGGCCTCGGGGACCAGCGTGCCGTCGACGTCGTACTCGACGGTGAACTCCGGCCCGCCGGCGGGGCCGAGCGCCAGCGCGTACAGGTCGGCTCGCGACTGCGGCACGACGAGGCGCGGGCTCGCGTCGAGCGCCGCACGCACCGCCTCGGGCAGGTTCACTTCGGCCAGCGGCGTGGAGGTGGTGACGCTCATCTCGGGGCCCCCGCGAGATCGCGGGCGCAGCGAGCGATGTCGTGGGGTGAGATCACGGCAGCTCCTTCGACGAGGCGGGCCCGTCGCGGCCGTGGCCGTCAGGGCGCCGGCACTGGCGATGCCGTTCCATTGAACGGCAAAGACGTGGCCTTGACGCTACGAAGGAACGACCCGCCAATCATGGGACCTTCGGCGGCGCCGCCTCGGCCGGGGCGGGCGGGCGAGTGCGGCGGCGCAGCCTGGCCGGGACCAGCACGGCGGCCGCCAGGATCGCGCCGAGCACCAGCCACGGCAGCAGCACGCCGAGCACGACGGACGCACCGCGCAGCGCGTCGACCAGGGCCTGCCACCCGACTCCGACGCCGGCGGCGAAGGAGTGCGGACCCGGCTTGGCGACCACCGGGTCGCCCGGCGCGGTGAGCGAGACGTAGAGCGTGGACATCGACACCTGGTCGGCGAGCGCCGCGCGCTGCCCCTGCAGCTGCTCCAGGTCGGACTGCCGCTGCGACAGCGCCTGCTCGGTGGAGAGCAGCTCGCTCGTCGTGCCGGTGTGCTCCAGGAACCCCTGGACGCGCTCGACGGAGGCCTGCGCCGCGCTGATCCGGGCGTCGAGGTCGACCACGGTGCCGGTGACGTCCTCCGTCTTCTCGGTGTACTTGGTGACCTCGCCCAGCTCGCCGAGGTCGGTGACGGCGTCCTCGAGGGCTGCGGCCGGGACGCGGATCGTCATCGACGCGGAGCCGGCCGAGCCCTCGCTGCCGGCCTCCTGCTGGCGGTCGTCGACGCGCCCGCCGAGCTGCTCGGCGAGGTGCGCCACGCGGTCGGCAGCCGCAACCGGGTCGTCGACCGTCAGGTACAGCTCGCCGTTCTTCACCACCTGGCGTTCCGCGTCCGACGAGCCCGTGGCGTCGCTCGCACCGCCCGCCGATTGGTTCGACGCGGCGGAGTCGCCGCCACCCTGGACCAGGGCTCCACCCTCGTCGGCGGCGGCGGGCGCCTGCTGCTCGGTGGTGGACCCGCCGCTGGTGGCGGAGCACCCCGCCAGCACGGCCCCGAGGACGGCGAGCGAGGCGAGGGCCGCGGTGCGCAGGTGCCGCCGGTGGCGTGGGCTGACGGGAGCGTCGTCGGTCGTCATGCGGCGGACGGTAGCCCGGCCGAACGCTGCGTGGGACCGGTTTGTCCCGATCGTGACCGCCCCGTCACCCATCCGGTCCCCGGCGCGGGCCGGGACGTGGCCGACCCCGGCGGGCATTGCCGTCGTGATGCAGGTCAGCGGCCGTCGTTTCCCGGACTGTGGGATCACATGACGATCTCATGGGGATTTTCTGCCGAGAGTGGATGCCGTCATGACGATCCCGTGCTACAACTGTGGCATCGGGCCGTTGCGGTGCGGCCCGCCGATCCAGAGGGGACGGCGAGAGCCGTCCCGCCCGAACCGGGTTCCGGAGCCCGCCACGCCTCGTGCCGGCGAGACGGCTCCTCGTGACGCCCCGCCTCCCATCCGGGGGGCGGGGCGTCACATCGTGCGGCGCCCTACGCTGGCCGGGTGCCGACGACCGTGAGCCCGCAGGACGTGCTGGTGCCTGCCGCCGTGGTCGCGGGTGGGGTCGTCGTCGCCCTGCTGGTCGCCTGGCTCGTCGAGGCCGTGGCCGGGCGCGTCGCCCGCCGCTCACCCTTCGTCGCGGACCTGTCGCGGTACTGCCACCGGCCGATGCGCGCGATCCTGGTCGTCGTCCTCGGGTGGGTCGGACTGCTGGCGAGCACCCACGGCGCGCCGTGGCGCAGCCTGGTGTCGCACGTGCTGACGATCGTGCTCATCGGGGTGGTCGCGTGGCTGCTCGCGGGCTTGGCGCGGGTGCTCGAGGTCGCCGCGCTGCGCCGCTACGCCACCGACCGGCCCGACGACCGTCAGTCGCGCCGGGTGCTGACGCAGGCACAGCTGCTGCGGCGGATCGCGGTCGCCGTCATCGTCGTGTGGGCGGTCGGCGCCGCGCTGCTGACGTTCCCGGAGGTGCGCGTCGTCGGCGCGAGCGTGTTCGCCTCGGCCGGGCTGCTCTCGGTCGTCGCGGGGCTGGCGGCGCAGAGCTCGCTCGGCAACGTCTTCGCCGGCCTGCAGCTGGCGTTCACCGACGCGATCCGGATGGACGACATCGTCGTGGTGCAGGGCGACGTCGGCCGGATCGAGGAGATCACGCTGACCTACGTCGGCGTGCGGCTCTGGGACGACCGCCGCGTCATCCTGCCGTCGAGCTGGTTCACCACCACGCCGTTCGAGAACTGGACCCACCACGCTCCCGCGCTGCTCGGCACCGTCGAGCTGGACGTCGACTGGTCCGTCCCGGTCGACGCGATGCGCGCCGAGGTCGACCGGCTGCTGGCCGCCAGCGAGCTGTGGGACGGGCGCACCGGCATGCTGCAGGTGACCGACGCGACGGGCGGCCCGCTGCGGGTGCGCGTGCTGCTGTCGGCGCCCGACTCCGGGACGCTGTTCAACCTGCGATGCGAGGTCCGCGAGGGTCTGGTCGCGTGGCTGGTGCGCGAGTCGCCGACGGCGCTTCCGCGCACCCGGATGCAACCGGTCGGCCAGCCGGAGGGCGCCGCGGCGGGCGATGCCGGCGCAGGTGCGGGGCTGGACCCCGAGGGCGACGGCGCACCGCCGCCTGCCGCCCGGGAGTAGCGCCCGACGAGGCCGGACGCGACCTCGGACTACGCGAGGGCGGGCGAGCCGAGGCGCACCGGCACGTGGTCGCCGTGGCCGGCGTCGCGCAGCGCGTCGCGCAGCGTCTCCATCGCGGCGTCGAGCTCGTCACCGGGGGTGTCCGGCTTCGCGTCGGCGAACGAGAGGTGTGCCTCGCCCCAGGCCGGCAGCACGTGCAGGTGCAGGTGCGGCACCTCGAACCCGGCGACGAGCAGCGCGGCGCGCGGTGCGCCGAACGCCTTCTCCTGGGCTGTGCCGACGATCTTGGCGACCGTCATCAGGTGCGCCAGCAGCTCGTCGGACGCGGCGGTGAAGCGGTCCACCTCCGCGCGCGGCACGACGAGCACGTGCCCGGGGGAGATCGGCGCGATCGTCGCGAACGCGACGCACACCTCGTCGGACCAGACGAACCGGCCCGGGATCTCGCCGTCGACGATGCGGGTGAACAGCGTGGCCATGGCCCCGAGGCTAGCCCCGGTCAGGGCCGCCGCTCGTCGGCCAGCGCCTGCAGCGCGAGCACGGTGCGCCAGTTGCGGGCGGTGCCGACGAGCCCGGCCTCCCGGCTGAGCACGTCCAGCGTCAGCCGCGACCGCCCGATGCCGTGCGGGTAGTAGACGTACGTCTCGCAGCCGTGCCAGACCACCTCCTCCTCGCCGTAGCGCGTGGAGTCGAAGGCGGCGACGGCGTCCGGGTCCGGCACGCCGTCCCAGACGACGACGGTCAGGCGCGAGGGGTCGTCGTTCGCGTGCTCGGGGCACGGGACGTCGGCGACGATGCGACCCCAGTCCCGTGCGGAGCGGGTGAGCACCGGGACCGCGAACCCGACGTGCCGGCCGAGCGCCCGCGACAGCCGCGGTCCGACCGTCGCGGGCTCCGCGTCGGGCGCGGGGACCAGGACCAGGTTGCCGCTCGCCGCGTAGGTGGCGACCCGGGTGTGCCCCAGCTCGGTCGCGGCGGCCTTGAGGTCCGACGACCGCACCGTGCGTCCCGCGAGGTTCACGGCTCTCAGCAGCGCGATCAGGACGTCCCCCATGGGGGCCAACTGTGCCGCTGCGCCCTCCCCGATGCCACCGCCCAAGGTCGCGTGTCCGCGGTGGGGCTACAGGTAACGGGTCGGGTCGAACTCGTCGAGCGGGATGATCCGCAGCCTGGGCAGCTGCACGTTGAACGCCTGGACGTCCAGCTCGAGGTCGTGGATCTCCAGGCCGCGCGGCTGCAGCGCGGTCAGCGCCATGCTGGTGAACTCGCGGAACGCGATCAGGCCGGCCTGCCGGTCCAGCGTGAGCAGGTGCTCGAGCTCGGGGGCGAAGTCGCCGTCGTGGCTGCCGAGCAGCACGTCTCCGCCGTGCTGCGCGATCGCGTCGAGCATCCGCTTGATGCCGATGTCGACGACCTTCTCGGTCGCGTCGCCGGCGAGCGGGATCGGCTGGAAGCCGATCGCCAGCAGCGCCTGGACGAAGGACATCGGCAGCGAGCCGCTGGACGCGTTGAGGAAGAACAGGCCCTTCACCGGCTGCCGGCGCCAGTCCGCGGCGAAGCTCAGCACGCGCTCCCAGCGCGGGCGGTACTCCGGAGTGGGCCTGCCGCCGAGGATCGACGAGCCGAGCGTCGTGTCGAGGTTCTCGCCGTCCACCAGGAGGTAGGTGGTGGACTGTCCAGCCGGGGCGGTCACCGCCACACTGTAGGCCGGTCGGAGTGCGGGAGGCTGCGGATGGCGGGAACGGGGCGGCGGGCGACGCCGCGTGAGTCGTCGGACACCTGGGAGTCGCTGTTCCGGACCCAGGTGGAGCTGCTCCGCCGGTTCCGGCGCGACGACGTGTGGCACGAGCTGTCGCTCGACGAGTACGACGTGCTCTACACCCTCGCGTCCAGCCCCGGCCGCACCGCGCGGATCCGCGACCTGCAGGAACGCAGCCTGCTGACGCAGCCGAGCCTGTCGCGGATGGTCGAGCGGCTCGAGTCGGGCGGCCTGGTGCGGCGCGGCCCGGTGGTGGGTGACCGGCGGGGCGTGGCGGTGACGCTGACCGAGGAGGGGGTCCGGCTGCAGCGGCTGGTCGGCGGGCGTCACGTGCGGTCGATCGACCGCGTGGTGGGGGAGGCGCTGGACGCCGAGGAGCTCGCGACGCTGCGCGAGCTGCTGGACCGCCTGAGGGCCAGAGCACGGGGAATTCCGCTCGAAGACCTCGCGCCCCCACGCAGGTGAAGGTGTGCGGCTAGGACTTCCGGCCCATGGCCGTGGCCGGGTCTGTCGCGGGACCTCCGGCCCACTGGTCGGCGGGGCTCGCGTTGCACGATGACGTGCACGCAGTTCCGCGTGCGCACCGTTCCAGTCCCAGGGGGGAGGGTCGATGAGGATCCTCGTCGTGGTCGCGTCCCGGCACGGGGCGACGTGGGAGATCGGCGAGGTGGTCGCCGACGCGCTCGCCTCCCGTGGTCACGTCGTCGACCAGCTCGCTCCCGAGGATGTCGACGCGCTCGACGGCTACGACGCCGTGGTGCTCGGCTCCGCGGTGTACCTGGCGCACTGGATGACCTCGGCGCGCGAGTTCGCGGACCGGTTCACCGAGCAGCTGCTGCAGGTGCCGGTGTGGCTGTTCTCGTCCGGCCTGGCGACGCAGCCGGCCGCCTCCGCGAACTCCCCGCACGAGCTGATCGCGCTGCGCGACCAGATCGGCGCCAGGGGCCACCGGGCGTTCCGCGGCCGGCTCGACCGCGCCGTGCTGACGTTCGCCGAGCGCGCCGCGATCGCGGGCGCCCGCGCCCGCGAGGGCGACCACCGGGACATGGGCGCGGTGCGCGCCTGGGCGCTGGGCGTCGCCGACGACGTCGCGGCCCACCCGACGGCCGAGCGGCACAGCGCCGCCGTCTGACCCGTCCGTTCCGCGGGCTTTCGTTCGTTCCTCCAGGTGGGCCGTCGGCATGCCCGACGAGCCCCGCAAGACTTGCATCGGATTGCAAGCATCTTGCGCGATCACGACGTACGATGTCGCCATGTCCAGAAGGCTGGCCGATGTGGCGCGCAAGGTCGGGGTGTCCGAGGCGACGGTGAGCCGCGTGCTCAACGACAAGCCCGGGGTGTCGGAGCAGACGCGCGCCGCGGTGCTGTCCGCGCTCGACGTGCTCGGCTACGAGCGTCCGACGAAGCTGCGCGGCGAGCGCGCCCGGCTCGTCGGGCTGGTGCTGCCGGAGCTGCAGAACCCGATCTTCCCCGCGTTCGCCGAGGTGGTGGGCGGCGCACTGGCGCAGCAGGGGTACACCCCCGTGCTGTGCACCCAGACCGCCGGCGGCATCACCGAGGCCGAGTACGTCGACCTGCTGCTCACCCAGCAGGTGTCCGGCATCGTGTTCGCGGGCGGTCTGTACGCGCAGCGCAGCGCGTCGCACGAGCACTACGCCCGGCTGGACCGCCTCAGGCTGCCGGTGGTGCTGATCAACGCGTCGATCGACCAGCTGCCGTTCCCGCGGGTGTCCTGCGACGACGAGGTCGCGGTGGAGCAGGCGCTGGGGCACCTGACGTCGCTCGGCCACACCCGGATCGGCCTGCTGCTCGGCCCGGAGGACCACGTACCGTCGGAGCGCAAGCTCGGTGCCGCGCGCACGCTGGGTGCGCGGCTCGGTCTCGAGGTGCCGGACCGCTGGGTGGCGCGCTCGGCGTACTCGTTGGAGAGCGGACAGGCCTCCGCGACCCGGCTGCTGCGCGAGGGCGTCACCGCGATCGTCTGCGCGTCCGACCCGCTGGCGCTCGGCGCCATCCGCGCCGCGCGGCGGGCGGGGCTGCGGGTGCCGGACGACGTCTCGGTGGTGGGGTACGACGACTCCGCGTTCATGAACTGCACCGAGCCACCGCTGACGACGGTGCGTCAGCCGATCGACGCGATGGGCCGGGCGGCGATCGACCTGCTGGTCACCCAGATCGCGGGCTCCGGGACGACGACGGACGAGCTGCTGTTCGAGCCGGAGCTCGTGGTGCGCGGGTCGACGGCGCCGGCTCCCGCCTCGGCAGCCGTGGTGGTGCCCGCGGCTGCGTCCGCCGGGGTGCCCGCCGCTCGCTGAGCCGACAGTCGCCCCGCGCCCTCGTCGGTCACGCTTCGATAACACTCTGTCGAGTTCTTGCGCGGTTCTCGTCGCGTCCTTTAGTGTCTGCGTCGTCGACAGCGCGGTCCGGCGCTGTCGTGGTCAGTGAAAGATGAGGCCTCCGGTGTCGCAGGCGCAGTCCGACCCGCTGTGGTGGCGGCACGCGGTGATCTACCAGGTGTACCCGCGGTCGTTCGCCGACGGGAACGGTGACGGGATCGGCGACCTGGCCGGTCTGCGCCGACGGTTGCCGTACCTGGCGCGGCTCGGCGTCGACGCGATCTGGGTCACCCCGTGGTACGCCTCGCCGATGGCGGACGGCGGCTACGACGTCGCCGACTACCGCGCCATCGCGCCGGAGTTCGGCACGCTCGCGGACGCCGAGCAGGTGATCGGCGAGGCGCGTGCGCTCGGCATCCGCACCATCGTCGACGTCGTGCCGAACCACGTCTCGGCGCAGCACGCCTGGTTCAAGGCGGCTCTCGCGGCGGTGCCCGGCTCTCCGGAGCGCGCGCGGTTCTGGTTCCACCCCGGCAAGGGGCCCCACGGCCAGGGCATCCCGACGCGGTGGCGCAGCGACTTCGCCGGCCCGACGTGGACCCGCACGCGCAACCCGGACGGCACGCCGGGGGAGTGGTACCTGCACCTGTTCACGCCGGAGCAGCCCGATCTCAACTGGAGCAACCCGGACGTGGTGGCCGAGCACCTGGCCATCCTGCGGTTCTGGTTCGACCGCGGCGCGGCCGGCATCCGGATCGACTCGGCGGCGCTGCTGGTCAAGGACCCGGCGCTGCCGGAGGTGCCGGTGCACCCGGGTCCGGGGCAGCACCCGCACGTCGACCGCGACGACCTGCACGACGTCTACCGCGGCTGGCGCGCGGTGGCCGACGAGTACCCGGACACCAAGGTGCTCGTCGGCGAGGTGTGGCTGGAGGACCGCGAGCGGTTCGCCCGCTACCTGCGGCCGGACGAGCTGCACACCGCGTTCAACTTCGACTTCATGGCCCGGCCGTGGGACGCCGCCGCGCTGCGCGAGTCGATCGACCTGACGCTCGCCGCGCACGCGCCGGTCGGCGCGCCGCCGACGTGGGTGCTGTCCAACCACGACGTCACCCGCCCGGTCACGCGGTACGGGCGCGAGGACTCGTCCTTCGCCTTCGCCGCGAAGCGCTTCGGCACCCCCACCGACCTGGCGCTGGGCACGCGCCGCGCCCGGGCGGCGGCCCTGCTCACCGCCGCGCTGCCCGGCAGCTGGTACGTCTACCAGGGCGAGGAGCTGGGGCTGCCGGAGGTCGAGGACCTGCCGCTCGACGTGCTGCAGGACCCGATGCACTACCGCTCCGGCGGCACCGACCCGGGCCGCGACGGCTGCCGGGTGCCGCTCCCGTGGTCGGGCGACGAGCCGCCCTACGGGTTCAGTCCCGCCGACGCGACCCACAAGCCGTGGCTGCCGCAGCCCGCCGACTGGGCCGGGCTGACCGTCGAGGCCCAGGAGGCGGACCCGGCCTCGATGCTGCACCTGTACCGGCAGGTGGTGGAGGTCCGCAAGACCGAGCCGGCGCTCGGCGACGGCCCGCTGACGTGGCTGGACGGCGCCCCTGACGTGCTGGCGTTCGCCCGCGGCGACGTGCTCTGCGTGGTCAACCTCGGCGCCGAGCCCGTCGACCTCCCTCCCCACGAAGACGTCCTGCTGCTGAGCGGCCCGCTCGAGGCAGGGCGGTTGCCCCGCGACACCGCGGGGTGGCTGCGCGTGATCCGAGACAACAGCACCACCCCGATATCCGGGACCACCAAGGAGGAGTGACGAGACGATGAGGTCCTCACGTACGACCGCGCTCGGCATGGCCGGCGCGCTCGCCATCGGCCTGCTGGCCGCGTGCAGCTCGAACGGGGCGAACCCCGACTCGACCGGCAGCGGCTCGCCGTCGGCCGGGAGCAGCTCTGCTGCGGCGGAGAAGGTCACCATCACGGTCGCCGGTCTGCTGCCGGGTGCGGAGCAGGCCGCCAAGGACGCGCTCGACAAGCGTGTCCAGGAGTTCGAGGCGAAGTACCCGAACATCACGGTCGAGCCGCAGGAGTACCAGTGGCTGGCGTCGACCTTCACCGCCCAGCTCGCGGGCGGCACCCTGCCCACCGTGTTCGAGATCCCGGTGACGGACGGCAAGACGCTCATCGAGAACGGCCAGCTGGCCGACATCGACGACGCGGTGCACGCCAACATGTCGTACGCCGACGACTTCAACCCCTCGGTCGTCGCGAACGCCAAGGGCGACGACGGCAAGTTCTACGCCGTGCCGGCCAAGTCGTTCTACGCGGTGGCGCTGCACTACAACCGCAACCTGTTCGAGCAGGCCGGTCTCGACCCCGACAAGCCGCCGACGACGTGGGACGAGGTGCGAGCCGACGCCAAGACCATCCACGACAAGACCGGCGTCTACGGCTACGGGATGATGGCGCTCGACGCGTCCGGCGGCTGGCAGCTCACCGCGGGCGCCAACTCCCGCGGTGGCGAGATCGAGAAGGTCAACGCGGACGGCAGCTACACCGCCAACCTCACCGACCCGACGGTCGCGGCGCACCTGCAGTGGCTGAGCGACCTGCGGTGGAAGGACGACTCGATCGACCCCGACACCACGATGGGCTGGGGCGAGATCAACCAGGCCTTCGCCGCCGGCAAGATCGCGATGTACACCTCCGGCTCCGACGTCTACACCGCACTGGTGCAGAACCAGGGCCTGACGAAGGACTGGGGCTACGGCCTGACCGCCATCCCGACCGAGAACGGCGGCGGGGCGCTCGGCGGTGGCACCCTGGCCGCCGTCAAGGTCGACGCGACCGACGCCGAGAAGGACGCCGCGGTCAAGTGGATCGACTTCTGGTACCTGGCCAAGCTGCTCGACCAGGACCAGGCGGTCGCCGACGCGAAGGCCAACGCCGCCTCGAACCAGGCGATCGGCACCCCGGTGCTGCCGATCTTCAGCCAGGAGCAGTACGAGACGTCGCTCGGCTGGATCAAGGACTACGTCAACGTGCCGCTCGACGACATGAAGGGCTACACGGACAAGATGTTCAGCCAGGCGCTCGTCGGTGAGCCGAGCGCGGCGACGCAGGACATCTACGGCTTGCTGTTCCCCGTCGTGCAGGCGGTCCTCACGGACCAGAATGCCGACATCGCCGGGCTGCTCTCGGCCGCGAACACCCAGGCACAGCAGCTGATCGACCAGGGCTGACGCCCTGCGAGACCCCGGCCGGGCGGCCAGTCCGCCCGGCCGGGGTCCGTCGTCCCGTCCGGCCGTCCCAGGAAGGTTCCGCATGGTCGTCCCCGACGTCGTGGAGGTCCGGCCCGCCGGACGCAACCGGCGACCCCTGACCACCACCCAGAGGCGTCGTCGCCGGCGCAGCCCGGTGACGTGGGCGCGCCGCGGAGGGCTGTCCGCCCTCGTGTTCGCGCTGCCCGCGCTGTTCGTCTTCGGCTGGTTCTCCTGGTTGCCGATCGTCAAGGCGGTCGTGATGAGCTTCCAGAAGACGAACCTCGTCGTCACCAGCTGGGTGGGCTGGCAGAACTTCGAGCGTGTGCTCGCCGACCCGGTGCTGCCGATCGCGATCCGCAACACGCTGTGGTTCGCACTGCTCGCGCTGCTCTTCGGCTTCCCGGTGCCGCTGGTCGCCGCCGTCCTCATGAACGAGGTGCGGCGGATGAAGGGCCTGTACTCGGCGCTGGCCTACCTGCCGGTCGTCGTGCCACCCGTGGTGGCCGTGCTGCTGTGGAAGTTCTTCTACGACCCCGGGCCGGACGGGGTGTTCAACACGATCCTCGGCACGTTCGGAGCCTCGCCGATCCCGTGGCTGCAGGACAAGGGGCTGGTGATGCCGGCCCTGGTCCTCGAGGCGACCTGGGCGGCCGCCGGCGGCACGGTGATCATCTACCTCGCCGCGCTCGGCTCCGTGCCCGACGAGCTCTACGACGCCGCCGAGGTCGACGGCGCGAGCGTCTGGGGCAAGATCTGGCACGTCACGCTCCCGCACCTGCGGGGCGTGCTGTTCGTCACGCTGATCCTGCAGATCCTCGCCACCGCCCAGGTGTTCAACGAGCCCTACCTGTTCACCGGCGGCGGTCCCAACAACGCCACCGTCACAGTGCTGCTGCTGATCTACCGGTACGGGTTCGGCACCAGCCTGGGCGGCAAGTACGGCGAGGCGACCGCGCTGTCCGTGATGCTCGCCGTCGTGCTGGCGATCCTGTCCGTCCTCTACTTCCGCCTGACGCGACGCTGGAGCACCTCGTGACCACCGCCCGACTCAACCGAACCGCCGTCTCGGACGTCGAGTGGCGCCGCCCCCGGGTGCGCCGGCCGTGGCGGGTGATGCACACCGTGCTGCTCGTCGTGCTCGTCGTCGCGAGCATCGGACCGCTGGCGCTGCTGCTGAAGTTCGCGGTGACGCCCACCCAGGACATCCTGCGCACGCCGCTCGCGGTGTTCCCGCACGGCATCGCGTGGAGCAACGTCAGCGAGGCGTGGAACACCATCCACATCAGCCGGTACTTCCTCAACTCGCTGATCATGGCGGCGGGCTCGTGGGTGTCGCAGATCGTCGTGGCGACCAGCGCCGGGTACGTGCTGTCCGTGCTGCGGCCGCGGTGGAGCAAGGCGCTGAGCTCGGCGATCCTGTGCACGCTGTTCGTGCCGGCGGTGGTGCTGCTCGTCCCGCTCTACCTCGTGGTGCTGAACCCGCCGCTGATCGGGCACTCGATGGTCAACACGTTCTGGGGGGTGTGGCTGCCGGCTGGCGCGAGCGCCTTCAACGTCGTGCTGATGGCGCGGTTCTTCGACAACCTGGAGCGGGAGATCTTCGAGGCGGCGCGGGTCGACGGCGCCGGGCCGTTCCGGCTGTTCTGGTCGATGGTGCTTCCGATGAGCCGGCCGATCCTCGGCGTGGTGTCGGTGTTCGCGGTCATCGCCTCCTGGAAGGACTTCCTCTGGCCGCTGCTGGTGCTGCGCGACCCGAACCTGCAGCCGCTGTCGGTGCGGCTGCCGTCGCTGCAGGCCACCACGGACATGGGCGTGCTGATGGCGGCGCTGGCGATCGCGGCGCTGCTGCCGGTGGTGCTGTTCCTCGTGTTCCAGCGGATGTTCCTCAACGGCGCCGGGATGGGCGGGGCGGTCAAGGGGTAGCTCCCCTCGCGCGGTGCGGCGGCCGGGGCGAGGATTCGTCCATGACGGACCCGACCGGCACCTGGCGCCTCGTCCTGCTGGCGGGCAGCCCGCCCCCGAAGGACACCCACGGTCCGGTGACGCTGACGTTCGACGGCGACGGGATGCTCTACGGGATGGCGGGGGTCAACCGGGTCCGGGCCACCTGGTCGTCCGACGAGGACGACCAGCTCGCGGTCGGGCCGATGGTCTCGACCATGATGGCCGGCCCCGAGGACGCGATGGCCGCCGAGCGTGCGCTGCTCGGGCTGCTCTCCCAGCCGCTGGCCGCCACCGTCGACGACGGCGGGTTGCGGCTCGTCGGGCAGGACGGCACGGAGGCGGTGCTCGTGCCGGCCAACGAGGAACCGGCGGAGGTCTGACCCGGGCGAGGGCGCGTCCGCGTCAGGGGTAGAGCCCACGCGTGCGGTGCGCCTCGGCGACCCGCCTCACCCCGATCACCAGCGCGGCGTCCCGCAGCGGGATCCCCTCGGCACGGGCGAGGCCGGCGACCGCCAGGTAGGACTGCCGCATCCGCCGGGCCAGCCGCTCCTCGATCTCGGCCTCGGTCCACCAGTACGCCTGGTTGGCCTGCACCCACTCGAAGTAGGAGACGACGACGCCGCCGGCGTTGGCGAGGATGTCCGGCACCACGACCACGCCACGCTCCGCCAGGGCGCGGTCGCCGGCCGTCGTCGTCGGCCCGTTCGCCGCCTCCACCACCCAGCGTGCCTTGACCCGGGCGGCCGCGACCTCGTCGAGCACGCCCTCGACCGCGGCGGGGAACAGCACGTCGACGTCGAGGGCGAGCAGCTCGGCGTTGCCGACGGGGTCGCCGCCGGCGAAGCCGACCACGGTGCCGGTTCGCGCGACGTGGTCCACGAGGGCAGGCAGGTCGAGGCCGCCGGGGGCGGTGACGCCGCCGTGCTCGTCGGACACCGCGACCACGCGCGTGCCGGCGTCGTGGAGGAAGCGGGCGAGGTGGGAGCCGACCTTGCCGAACCCCTGGACCGCGGCGCTCACCTCGCGCAGGTCGACCCCGGCGTCGGCGAGCGTGGCCGCCGCGACGTGCACCACGCCGCGGCTGGTCGCCGTCGCCCGGCCCAGCGAGCCGCCGACGGACAGCGGCTTGCCGGTGGTGACGGCGGGGATGGTGTAGCCCTGGTTGACGGAGTAGGTGTCCATCACCCACGCCATCGTCTGCTCGTCGGTGCCGACGTCGGGCGCCATGATGTCCCGCTCCGGGCCGATCATCGGCATGATCTCGCTGGTGTAGCGGCGGGTGATCCGCTCCAGCTCAGCCGCGGAGTACTGCGCCGGGTCGACCGCGACACCGCCCTTCGCCCCGCCGTACGGCAGCTCGACGACCGCGCACTTCCACGTCATCCACATCGCCAGCGCGCGCACCTCGTCGAGGTCGACGCTCGCGGCGTACCGCAGCCCGCCCTTGCCCGGCCCGCGCGAGATGTTGTGCTGCACGCGGTAGCCGTGCCGGATCTCGACGTGGCCGTCGTCGCGGCGCAGCGGCACCGCGACGTGCCGCACGCGACGCGGGGTGGCGAGCATCTCGTGCATGCCGCCGTCGTAGCCGAGGATCTCGATCGCCGTCGCCAGCTGCGCCCGCGCCGTCGCGAGCGGGGAGGGGTCCGCCATGGGCCCCACTGTGCCACCCGTGGGCTCGGGGGTGCGATATCCGCGCAGGGGCGAGTGTCCCGCCGAATTCCGTTCGGCTCCGGCAGCCTCAGGCGGAGGCGCGCACGACGAGCTCCGGCGCGAAGATCATCGGCGCCTGGGGCTCGGCCCCCTGGAGCTGGTCGAGCAGCCGCAGCCCGGCGGCGCGGGCCATCGCCACGACCGGCTGCACCACGCTCGTCAGCGGAGGAGTCGTCGAGGCGGCGATCGCACTGTTGTCGTAACCCACCACCGCGACGTCGTCGGGCACCGCGCGGCCGGCCTCGGTGAGCACGGTGAGCGCGCCGGAGGCCATGAGGTCCGAGGCGACGAAGATGCCGTCGACGTCCGGGTGCTCCTCGAGCAGCCGACGGGCCGCGGCCTGGCCACCGGCGATGGTGAAGTCGCCGTGCACCACCGCGTCGTCGGGCATCCCCGCCGCGGCCATCGCGGCCCGCCACCCGAGGAGCCGGTCGACACCGGCCGACATGTCCTGCGGGCCGGCGACGGTCCCGATGCGCCGG
The DNA here is from genome assembly GCA_964521875.1 of uncultured Cellulomonas sp. Taxonomy (GTDB): domain Bacteria; phylum Actinomycetota; class Actinomycetes; order Actinomycetales; family Cellulomonadaceae; genus Cellulomonas. The sequence continues at coordinate 15,008 of CAZFTZ010000142.1, forward strand.
CGGCCGATGTCGACCAGGCGCTGCGTCGCCAGCCGGCCGCCCTCGACGTTGTCCAGGTCGACGTACTGCAGCCCCAGCTCGTTCTCGCCGGTGGCCGTCATCGGCCGGCCGACGAAGACGCTCGGCAGGTGGACGCCGGCCAGGGTGCTGTCGAGCTCGTCGTCGGTGTGGTGCGAGACGACGATCGCGCCGTCGACGTGCCCGTTGCGCAGGTAGCGCGCGGTGCGCTGTGCCTGCCCCGGGCGGGCGATCACGAGCACCACCTGGAAGTCGGAGTCGGCGAGCGAGGCGGACACGCCGGACAGCACGCCCGCGAAGAACGGGTCGGTCAGCACGCGCTCGTCGGGCTCCGGGACGACCAGCGCGATCGAGTCGGTGCGGCGGGTGACGAGCGAGCGGGCGGCGCGGTTGGGCGTGTACCCGAGCTCGGCGACGGCGCGCTCGACGGAGGCCAGGGCCTCCGGGGACACCCGCAGCCCGCCGTTGATCGCGCGCGAGGCCGTCGAGCGTGACACCCCGGCACGCGCGGCGACCTCCTCGAGCGTCGACACCGAGGGGCGCACCGCGGTGCGCGCCGATCGCTCGGCCATGTGCTCCTCCTTCTCCGGGCGTCACCGCGCCCCGACGCCCGCGCCCCGGCGGCGTGGCGAGCGGTCGCGGGGTGGTTCAGCCCTTGACTGCCCCCTGCATGATGCCCGACACGAGCTGGCGTCCGGCGAGGACGAACAGCACGAGCAGGGGCAGCACGGAGACGAACACGCCGGCCATCACCTGCGAGTAGTCGGCGTAGTAGTGGGCCTGGAGCATCTTGAGGGCCACCGGGAGGGTGGTCTTGCCCGGCACCGCACCGAGCACGACGAGCGGCCAGAAGTAGTTGGTCCAGTTCGCCACGAACGTGAACAGCCCGAGCATCGTCGCCGCCGGCCGTGCCGCGGGCAGCGCCACGGACCAGAAGGTGCGGATCATCGACGCACCGTCGACGCGGGCCGCCTCGATCAGCTCGTACGGCAGCGCGCCCTCGAGGTACTGCGTCATCCAGAACACGCCGAACGCCGTCACCAGCGCCGGCAGGATCACCGCCGGCAGCTTGCCGATGAGGTGGAGCTGCTTCATGACGAGGAACAGCGGCACCACGCCGAGCTGGGTCGGGATCGCGGTGGTCGCCACGACGAAGACCAGCAGCGGCGTGCGGCCACGGAACCGCAGCTTGGCGAACGAGTAGCCGGCCAGCGTGGAGAACAGCACCACCGACACCGCCGTCACGACGGACACGATGAGCGAGTTGCGCACCGCCGACCAGAAGCCGATGTCCGAGGTGATGACCCGCTGCATGTTCTCCCACAGGTGGGATCCCGGGATCAGCGAGGGGATCGGGTGGCGGGCGACGTCCTCCTTCGTCGAGGACGCGATGAGGAACGAGTAGTACAGCGGGTAGACGGCGATGAGCAGGACGACCGTCAGGACGCCGTAGGTCAGCCAGCCCGGGCGGCGGGCGGCGCCGGCGCCCTTCTGCTGACGGCCGCGCCGGCGAGCCGCGGCGCGCGCGGCCCCGGCGCCGGCGGTCTGCCGGATGACGGGGATCGAGGGGGCGCTCATGCCCGCACCTTCTTCCGGCGGCTGCGGCCGCGGGGGGCACCCGAGTCGGACGCGATCCGCTGGGTGAGGCCGTAGTTGACCAGGCTGATGAGGAGGATGACGAGGAACAGCAGCCAGGCGACGGCGGCCGACCGGCCGAGGTTGTTCTGGCTGCCCCAGCCGAGCTGGTACAGGTACATCGTCACGGTGACGAACTGCCCGTCCGCGCCGCCCGCGGTCAGGGCCCCGTTCTGCTGGTCGAAGATCGTCGGCTCGTCGAAGACCTGCAGGCCGCCGATCGTCGAGGTGATGATGACGAAGAGCAGCGTCGGGCGGATCATCGGGATCGTCACGGAGAAGAACTGCCGCACCCGGGAGGCGCCGTCGATGATCGCGGCCTCGAAGACGTCGCTGGGGATCGCCTGCATCGCGGCGAGCACGACGAGCGTGTTGTAGCCGGTCCACCGGTAGTTGACCATCGTCGCGATCGCGATGTGGCTGGGGATCACCTGGGCGTGCCAGGCGACCGGGTCGAGCCCGACCCTGGTCAGCAGGGCGTTGAACACACCGGACTGGTCGGCGAACATCTGCCCGAAGATCAGGCCGACGGCGACCGGGGCGACGACGTACGGGACCAGGACGCCCATCCGCCAGAACGTCCGCGCCCGGAGGTTGGCGTTCAGCACCGCGGCGATCACCAGCGCCAGCACGATCTGCGGCACCGACGAGAACAGGAAGATGCTCACCGTGTTGCGCAGCGCCTTCCAGAAGAACGGCTGGTGCAGCACGGAGGTGTAGTTCGCCAGGCCCGCGAAGCCGCTGCGACCCGTCAGCAGGTTCCACTTGGAGACCGAGACGTAGGCCGTGTACAGCAGCGGGAACAGACCCGTGATCGCGAACAGGACGAAGAACGGGGAGATGTAGATGTAGGGGGACGCCTTGACGTCGAAGCGTCCCAGCTTCTGACGGAAGCGGCTGGGCGGGCGCCGGCGCCCGGCGCCCACCGGGGGCGAGACCTCAAGCTCGGTCGTGGTGGCCACGGGTAGCTCTCCTCGATGCGGTGCTGCAGTGCTGCGTTGCTCCTGCGGTGCGGCCGGAAGGACTGCGGTCGGTCGACGGGGCCGGGACCCGAGGGGTCCCGGCCCCGTCGATGTGACGAGCCGTCAGCCGAGCTGGCTCACCGCGTCGAGGAACTTCTGCCAGGACGCGTCCGGGGTGTCCGTCTTGTCGACGTCGACACGTGTCAGCGCCTTGCCGAACTGGTCGTTGATGTCGAAGTAGTGCGAGCCACGATAGGGCTGGTGACCGACCGCGGAGAACCGGTTGGAGTAGATCTGGCCGGTCGGCGCGTCGTTGAAGTAGGCGTCCTTCTTGGACGTGACGAGCGTGTCGGTGACGGCCGCGGTCTGGCTCGGGAAGTTGCCGTACTGGTCGAAGACCTTGGCAGCCTGCTCGGGAGCCGTCAGCCAGTCGGCGAGCGCCTTGGCGGCGTCGACGTTCTGGCCACCGGCCGGGACGAGCAGGTACGAGCCACCCCAGTTGGAGGACCCGCCGGGCAGCACGTCGGCGATGTCCCAGTTCGTCTGGTCGGGGGCGTCGCCGGCGATGATCTGGGTCATCCAGGCCGGGCACATGACGGTCGCGAACTTGTCGCCCGCGAAGGCCTTGGTCCAGTCGTCGGTCCACTGCGCCAGGTGCGCGGACTGGTCGGTGTGCGAGGTCAGCATGGTGAAGACCGTCTTGGCCGGCGAGTCTGCGTCTGCCACCGTGATGGAGTCGTCGGAGGCGGACTCGAACGGCTCGGTCTGCTGGTTGTTCGCCACCTGCGCCAGCGCGCCGAGGGAGTCGAACCACGCCGCGCCGGTGTTCGCCTTCATGAAGGTGTCGCCGACCTCGAAGTACTTGTCCCACGTGGCGCTGTCGCCGCCGAGCAGCTCGGCCACGGCGTCACGGTCGGTCGGCAGGCCAGCCTTCTCGAACAGGTCCTTGCGGTAGCACAGGCCCTGCGGGCCCGAGTCGGTGCCGAGGCCGATGACCTTGCCGTTGCTGTCGGTCGCCTGGGCGATCTTCCAGTCCGGCCAGCGGTCCTTGTTGTCGTCGGACGAGACGTCGGCGAAGAAGTCCGAGGAGCGCAGCAGCTCGGGCATCCAGTCGAGGTCGGCGGCGACGATGTCGTCGGTGACGGTGTTGGTCGCGATCGAGTTCTTCACGGCGGCACGGGCGTCGTCGGACTTCGCGGCCTTGTCGTGGACGATCGTGATGTTCGGGTGGTCCGCCATGTACTCGTCGAAGAGCTTGGCGTACCCGAACTCGTTGAACGTCTGGATCTTCAGGGTGATCTTCTCGCCCGTGTCGGCGGACGCCGACGTGCTCGCCCCGCCGGCGCTCGTCGGGCTGGTGCCGGGGTTGTTGCTCGAGCACGCGGTGACGAGCATCGCGAGCCCCGAGACCCCGGCCACGAGGGCCCAGATCTTGCGCGTTGTACGCACTGTGACTCCCTTGTCGGTTGGACGGCTTCCTCGCCGTGCCGCTGGGTCGCGCCGACGCGTCGGGGGACGTGCCGGCGTGGGGCCTGTCGGCCCGGCGTGGTCACGTTCCCACACCCAGACCATCCTGTGTGCAGGAGCGCTCCCACGCGTTGCATGAACAGTGGCGCGGGCCCCCGGGGGTGTCAAGTACGAGGGCCGTCCCGTGTCGTCTGGAAGCGATCCCATGGCGACATCGCCGCAGGTCAGAGCACTGGACCGGGTGAGGCGTGTTATCGAATCGTAACGGCCGGGCCGGGCGCGGCGGGCCGTCCCGTACCCTCCGCGCCGGTCGCGCGTCGTGCCACGCATAGGCTGACCCCGTGTCCACGCTGAGCGCCTTCGCGGAGCAGCACGGCTCGCTCGAGCCGGCCGACCTGGAGTGGCTGCACCTGCTCGTCGGTGACTGGCAGATGATCTCCGACCTGGCGTTCGCGGACCTGGTGCTGTGGCTGCCGACGAACGACGGGGATTTCGTCGCGGTGGCGCAGGTGCGGCCCTCGACGGCCGCGACGGTGCACTACGACGACGTTGTCGGCTCCCACGTCCCGGACGGCCAGCGCGCTCAGCTGGAGCAGGCACTCGCCTCGCAGCGGGCGCAGCGGTCCCGTGAGCCGCGCTGGTTCGGCGAGTACGCCGTGCGCGAGGAGGCGGTGCCCGTGGTGCGCAAGCAGCGGGCGATCGCGGTGCTCGCGCGCCAGACCAACCTCGGCGGCGCGCGCACCCCGAGCCGGTTGGAGATCAACTACGTCGAGTCCGCCGACGAGCTGCTGGGCATGGTGGCGCGTGGCGAGTTCCCGCTGGCCGACGCGCCGACCGGACGCCAGCGGGGGGCGCCGCGCGTCGCCGACGGCCTGATCCGGCTCAACGCCGAGGGGGAGGTGCTCTACGCCGCCCCCAACGCGCTGTCCGGGTTCCACCGGCTCGGCGCGGTGGGCGACCTCGTCGGTCGCTCGCTCATCGAGGTGGTGCCGGACCTGCTGGACGGCGACTCGCCGGTGGACGAGTCGTTGCCGCTGGTGCTCAGCGGCAAGGCGCCGTGGCGCGTCGACGTCGAGGCGCACGGCGTGGCGCTGTCGCTGCGGGCGGTCCCGCTGACGGAGGAGGGCGAGCGCATCGGTGCGGTGCTGCTGTGCCGTGACGTGTCGGAGCTGCGCCGCCGCGAGCGTGAGCTGATCACCAAGGACGCGACCATCCGCGAGATCCACCACCGCGTGAAGAACAACCTGCAGACGGTCGCCGCGCTGCTGCGGCTGCAGGCGAGGCGCGTCACCAGCGCCGAGGCGCTCGCCGCGCTCGCGGAGGCCGAGCGGCGGGTCGCCACGATCGCGCTGGTCCACGAAACGCTGTCGCAGACGCTCGACGAGACCGTGGAGTTCGACGACCTCATCGGCCGCAGCCTGCGGCTCGCGGCCGACGTCGCGACACCCGGCGCGCGGGTGCACACCCGCATCGAGGGTTCGTTCGGCCTGGTGCTGGCCGACGACGCAACTGCCCTGGCCCTCGTCCTCACCGAGCTGGTGACGAACGCCGTCGAGCACGGCTTCGCCGGGCGTGACGCGGGCACCGTGCAGATCGAGGTGTCACGCGAGGGGGAGAGCCTGCGGGTGGTCGTGGCCGACGACGGCGTGGGCGTGCCCGACGACCGAGGCGCCGGCAGCGGGCTGGGCACGCAGATCGTCGCGACGCTGGTGCGCAACGAGCTGCGCGGCACCATCGAGTGGCGGCCGCGCGAGGGCGGTGGGACGCGGGTCGCGCTGCAGTGCCGGCTGCGGGTCAACCGCGACGCGTCGACCGTCGCGTGACCCCCGTCCCACGCAACGTCCGGACAAGGTAGCCCAGGTCGTCACGTCGCTCGACACGCGACGGGAGCGAGCTCAGCTGGCGCGGCGCTGGCGGGCGGTGCGGCGCTTCAGGGCGCGACGCTCGTCCTCCGACAGGCCGCCCCAGACACCGGCGTCCTGACCGGTCTCGATCGCCCACTTCAGGCAGGTGTCGACAACCTCGCAGCGACGGCACACGGCCTTCGCATCCTCGATCTGCAGCAGGGCGGGGCCGGTGTTGCCGATGGGGAAGAAGAGCTCGGGGTCCTCGTCGAGACACGCAGCGCGGTGGCGCCAATCCATAGGAATCTCCTCGCGGGCGCGGCCCAGCCGACACCCGGTCAGGGCGTGGCGAACCGCGGGAATTCGTGGGTGGGTCTGTTGCTGGGGAAAAGCCTCACATCCGTCTCGGCCCCCGCACAAGGGTTACGAGAACGTTTCGACCCGGTGACCGGAGAGACGTTCGTCACATCTGACGGCACTGGTGCACCGCCCTCGGCGCGTTGTCGCAGATCATCCCAGGAAAAGTGTCGACAAGGCCGCTGACCTGGGCCGGGAGGGTCACCGGAGCCTCGAAGGGACCTTCGTCCTGACTGTGGGGGATGTTCTGCGCAGACGGGAGCAGGCATCCGGACGGTGACGACCAGGTGTCCGGACGGTGGGACACGGGACCGCGACGTGGTAGCCGACGGTCCGGTGGGTCCGCGTAGGGTCCTGCGGGTGAGCGGTCGGGCCCCGGCGTCGGTGCGTGTGGCGTGCGCGCTCGTCTGGCTGCAGGCGGCCGCTGCGGTGGTGGCCGCGGGTGCGCTCGTCGTCGTGCTGGTGCGCGGAGCGCAGATGCCCGGGGCGTCCGCGGCGCTCGCGGTGATGGCGCTCGGGGCCGCGGCGGTGCTGGTCGGCGCGAGCGTCGCGCTGCTGCGTGGCGGACGGCGGTGGGCGCGCAGCCCCGTGCTGACGGTGCAGATCCTCGCCGGGGCGATGGCCGTCGCCGGCTGGACCACGGCTCCGGCGCCGTGGCCGGCGGTGGTGCTGGCGTTCGCGGTCGGGGTGGTCGTCTGCCTGCTCACACCCGCGGCGGTCGCGTGGACGGTCCCGGGCCGCCCGACGAGCGAGGCGTAGCCGCGACCTGGACCGGGAGCACGTCCCGCCCCAGGCGCAGCGCGCCGCGTCCCGGCGGGTGCCGGCGCGGGTCGGCGAGCCAGCCCCCCTCGGGACCGAGCAGGTCGACGCTGCCCGGTTCGGTGAGGTCGAGGACGAGCAGGCGGCGCGCCCGCAGCAGCGCGGGAACCGGGCCGCGGAAGGCGGCGACCGCGTGCGCGGTGGTGGTCGCGGCCACGATCCGGCCCCCGGCGGTCAGGTGGGCGACGAGCGCGTCGGCCGCCGCCGGGTCACGGGCCTCGAGCTCGTCGAGGTCGTCGACGACGAGCAGCATGGTCTCGTCGGCAGCGGTCCCGCTGCGGCACGCGGCACCTTCGG
>CAZFTZ010000143.1:0-3289 GCA_964521875.1 uncultured Cellulomonas sp.
ATGCTGAGCGTCACCGAGCTGCTACGCCTGCCCGTCCTGATCGGCGTGGGCGCCCTCACGTATCTCGCCGTCGTGCGCTTGGCAGACCGGACGATATGGAGCGACGCGCGCAAGCTCGCGGCGGCCGTGCGAGGCTGAAGCGATTGCCGCAGCGGGCCATTTGTTATGCTTACGGCAGGGAATTCCGCGCCGAATAAGAACTCCAGCGACTCGACCGCCCGCTAATGCTCTTCACCACCGCAACCTTTGCGTTCGTCTTCCTTCCCGTCGCCCTGGTCGGTTTCTTTCTGATCGCGTGCTTCTCGCGCACGGCCGCTGCGGCTTGGCTGTTCGCTGCCTCGGTGTTCTTTTACGGCTATTGGATGCCGCAGTACACCGTTCTGCTCCTCAGCTCCATTGTCGTGAACTTCATCGTGGGCTCGAGAATCGCGTCGACGTCACGCGAGATCTCGAGCGCGCATCGTGGTGCGCGCCGCTGGCTGATCGCAGGCGTGGTGTTCAATCTCGCGCTGCTGGGCTACTTCAAATACGCCAACTTCTTCGTAGACTCTCTGGCGGCAGCGCTCGGCAGGCCACTGCAGATAGAACGCATCCTGCTGCCGATCGGCATCTCGTTCTTCACGTTCACGCAGATCGCGTTCCTGGCCGACGCGTACCAGAAGGGTGTGCGCGAGTACAAGTTCGTGCACTACGGGCTGTTCGTCACCTATTTCCCGCATCTCGTCGCCGGACCGGTGCTGCATCACGCGCAGATGATGCCGCAGTTCCAGCGCGACACCACGTATCGCTTTCAGTTCGCCAATTTCGCAGCAGGCATGGCGATCTTCTGCATCGGACTCTTGAAGAAAGTCGTCCTGGCGGACGGCATCAGCCCGCATGCCGACGCGGTGTTCAACGGAGTAACGGCGGGCGCGCTGCCCACGACGAACGAAGCATGGCTCGGTGCGCTCGCGTACACGATGCAGCTCTATTTCGACTTCTCCGGTTACTCGGATATGGCGATAGGGCTCTCGTGGATGTTCAACGTGCGCCTTCCGTTCAACTTCAATTCACCGTATCGCTCGCTCAACATCTCCGACTTCTGGCGCCGATGGCACATGACCTTGTCGGCATTTCTGCGCGACTATCTATACATCCCGCTCGGCGGCAATCGACACGGCCCGGTGCGCCGCTATGTCAATCTCGCCACGACGATGCTGCTAGGCGGCCTGTGGCACGGCGCAAGCTGGACGTTCGTGTTCTGGGGCGGCCTGCACGGCGCCTATCTCGGTGTGAATCACGCATTCCGCGCCTTCGCGCAGCGCGCGCTGCCACAACTCGATCGCAGCCGTGTCTTCGCCACTGTAGGCTGGCTCCTCACGATGCTCGCCGTGATCGTTGCGTGGGTGTTCTTCCGTTCGCCGACGTTCGACGGCGCCGCACGCATCCTGCATGCGATGACGCACCTGCCCGCGCCGCTCCCGGCGGAATCGCAGCGTTTGCTTTGGAACGCCGGCCTCGATGCCCGGGTCGGCTGGCTCGCCTGTGCAGTGCTGGCTGCCATGGCCGTCTTCCTGCCCAACAGCAATGCCATCGGCGAGCGTATCCACCGCACGACGCTGGAGCGTCCCGTATCGCGCGCGCTATTGCTCGGTTTCGCGCTGACGCTGGTGATCTTTCTCGTCGTGTTGAACGAGTCTCGGAGCTCGGTGAGTGCGTTCATCTACTTCAACTTCTAAGCTGCTCGCGGCGTTCGCGGGCGGCGTGCTCGCCGCATTGCTCGTTCTCGAGATCCTTTTCCGCTGTCTGCCGGTGTCCACGGCCACCGAGACCGGTTACTACTTCGATCCGCTATTGCTCACCTACCCGGCGCACCATCGATTCACGAGCGCCACCGGCTGGGAACTGCAGAACGCACGGCGCAATCGCGCCAACAATTTCGGCTATCTCGCGGATCACGACTTCGTGCACAACCCGAACGCCATCGCGCTGATCGGCGATAGCTTCGTCGAGGGGTCGATGCTCGCGCCGCAAGATCGGTTCGCGGCGCGACTCGAAGCGCGTCTCGGCGGCAAGCGGCAGGTGTACGCACTTGGCGCGCCGGGCACGGCGCTGCTCGACTACGCCGAGCGCATTCGCTTCGCCGCCGAGCGATTCGGCATTCACGATTTCGTCCTATTGCTCGAGCATGGTGATGTCGCACAGTCGTTGTGCGGCTCGGGCAACGTGCAGGCACAATGCCTCGACCGCAAGACGCTCGAACCCCGGACTGAGAGACTGCCGGATGCGGGCAGGCTCAAGCGACTCCTGCGCCGCTCGGCGCTGGCGCAATATCTCTTTTCCCAGCTGAAACTCGATCCCGCAGGTTGGTTGCGTTCGCAGCTGAGACGGCTCAGCACCGCAACCACGACCTCGGTGCCGGCGCGCGATCCTTCACACCTTCCGCAAGAGACGATCCAGCGGGTGCTGGATCGATTCTTTGAGCGCGCCGCGCCTTATCTCAAAGGCGGCACCCTCGTGCTGGTCATCACGGGCGGTCAGCAAGACGCGGTAACAGAGCGCCTACACGAGGCAGCAAGCCAGCACGGGGCGACATTGATCGAGGCGGAGCCGCTCCTCAGCGCGGAAGCCGAGCGCACCGGGCTGTCGATGCACGTGAGCCCGCACGATGCGCACCTCAATGGGCTGGCCTTCCGGGTTCTTGCGGATGCCGTTGTGCCCATGCTGGGCGGGAGCGCGCCAACAATGACGCAGGCCTCCGGCCTTTAGCTCCCAATGTTCGTGGGCGCTCGCGCCGTGCAGCGCCGCCTTGTGACGCTCGTCACACGTCGTGCCGCTCGATAGCTCGAACGGCGTCGGCGTGCGCGACAGTCGGCCCTGCTAACATTCCGCTTCAAAATCGAACCGAAAGCCCCCGGCAATGAGCGAGCTCCTCTTCGAACTTCCGCTCCGATCGGCGCATGCACGTCCGAGCGCGACGGCCCTCGTCCACAAGGGTCGCAGCTTCGACTATGCGTGGCTCGCGGATCAGATGGAGCGCTTCGCGGCGGGGCTCGTCGGACTGGGGGTCGGCAAGCTCGAGCGTGTCGGTATCTATCTGCCGAAGCAGCCCGAGAACGTCGTCGCGATGTTCGGCGCGCCGCGCGGCGGCATGGTGTTCGTGCCGGTAAATTCGCTGCTCAAGCCGCCGCAGGTGGCGCACATCCTGCGCGACTGCAACGTGCGCGTCCTGGTCACCTCGCCCGAGCGCGCGGCGGCCATCGCCGACGAGTTGGTTCAATGCCCGGATCTCCAGCATCTGGTCATCGTC
>CAZFTZ010000144.1:0-11305 GCA_964521875.1 uncultured Cellulomonas sp.
GACGAAGCTCGACTTGCCGGAGCCGGTGGCACCGGCGACCAGCAGGTGCGGCATCTTCGCCAGGTTGGCGACGACGTAGCCGCCCTCGACGTCCTTGCCGACGCCGACGACGAGCGGGTGCTCGCTGCGCTTGGCGGCGGCCGACCGCAGCACGTCGCCGAGGGCGACGGTCTCACGGTCGGTGTTGGGGATCTCGATGCCGATCGCGGACTTGCCGGGGATCGGCGACAGGATCCGCACGTCGGCGCTGGCCACGGCGTAGGCGATGTTGCGCGACAGCGCGGTGACGCGCTCCACCTTGACGGCCGGGCCGAGCTCGACCTCGTACCGCGTCACCGTCGGGCCGCGGGTGAACCCCGTGACCTGCGCGTCGATCTCGAACTGCTCGAGGACGTTGGTGAGCGACTCGACGACGCGGTCGTTGGCGGCCGAGCGCACCTTGTGCGGGGCGCCCTTGGCGAGCATCTCCTCGTTCGGAAGCAGGTAGAGCACGTCGCCGCCGAGCATCGGCTGCTCGCCGCGCGGCACGGTGCGCGTCGGCGGCGCCTCGATCTGGTGCGGCGCGACGGCCGTGGTGGGAACGGTCTCGGCGGCGCGGGACACCGCGATCGCCTCGGTGTCCGCACCGGCGGCACCGGGCGTCGGGCCGGTGGCCGGGGTGACCAGGTGGGCACGTTCGTACGCCTCGTCGCCCTCGTACCCGTCGAGCCCGTCCTCGTCGGTCGTCGGTTCGTCCGCCCGCCGCCGCAGCCGGCTCAGCAACCCGCGCTTCGCCGCCGGCGGCTCGACGACCGCGGTGTGACCGGCGTTGATCACCAACGGGGCGTCGTCGTCCTCCTCGGCGGCCCGGCCGTGACCGGAGACCCGCTCCCACCCCGCGCGCAGCCGTGGCACCACCTGGTTCACCGGCGTCGCGGTCACCACGAGCAGGCCGAACACCGCGAGCAGCACCAGCAGCACCACCCCGACGGCCGGGGTGAGCGCGTTGGCCAGCGGCGTCCCGACGACGTAGCCGACCACGCCGCCGGACGCGCGCAGCACGTCCCAGCGGTCGGTCGACGGCACGCCGGCGCCGACCTCCCAGATGCCGCACACCGCGACCGCGAGCGCGGACAGGCCGATGCCGATGCGACTGGACGCCGCCGTCTCCTCCGGGTGGCGCATCAGCCGCACGGCGCCCCACAGCAGCACCAGCGGCACGACGAACCCCACCCGCCCGACGAAGCCGGCCACCGCGTCATGGATCACCGAACCCGCCGTGCCGGACAGCCCGAACCACTCGCGCGCCGCCACCACGACCGCGACCGCCAGCAGGAAGAACGCCAGTCCGTCGCGGCGGTGCGCCGGGTCGAGGTCGCGCGCGCCGCGCCCGACCCGCCGCGCGGTGCCGCCGACGAGGTGGGCCGCACCCATCCACACGCCCTTGACCATCCGCACCGGCAGCGCGGGCCGGCGCGGCGGTGCGACGGACCGCGGCCGCGACGCGGCCGGGCGGGTCCCCGAGCCGGAGCGAGCGACGGTCCGCGCGGATCCGGAGGACGTACGCGTGGCCATGATCCTCACGGTAGCCGCGCGCATCGCCGCGGCCCCGTGACCAGGGCGCGTGTCGGTCTCGGTGAACGTCAGGTGAACGTGCCGTGGTACCGGTCAGGAACCGCGCGGCGTGGCCGAACAGACCACCGTGGTCCAGACCGAGTCCTCCCACGCCGTGGCCCACCCGCTGGGTGCGCTGGTCGAGACCGTCGCGGTCGTCGAGGACACGACGTCGTGCGACGACGTCGACTACTCGTTCCGCAACCGGTGGACCTCGTCGTCCATCCTCGTCGTGCCCACCCAGCGCGGCGGCCGCCCGGGGCTGGTGAGCCGCGCCCGCTTCCTCACCGTGATGGCCGGCAGCTACGGCTACGGCCGCTCGCTGTACGGCCGGCGACCGATCGGCGACCTCGCGTCCTGGGACGTGCCGCTGCTGCGCTCCACGTCGACGCTCGGCGAGGCGGCGGCGCTGCTGGCGGACGGGCCGGACGGCTACCACGACCTCGTCGTCGTCGACGCGACGGACCAGCCGGTCGGCATCGTCCGGCCGGTGCGGGTGATGCAGGCGCTCGCGGACCGCACCGCGCAGCAGGCCGCCCGCGACCATCTCACCGGCGCGGCGTCCCGCACCCACCTGGTGGAGGTGCTGGCCGAGCGGCTCGCGGACATCGGCCACGGCACCGGCGCGGTGGTCGTCGCCTACGTCGACCTGGACCGGCTCAAGGCGGTCAACGACGGCCTCGGCCACACCTGGGGCGACGCCCTGCTGCGCTCGGTGGCGCGGCGGATCGGGGAGCGGCTGGCGCCGACGGACGTGCTGGGGCGCCTGGGCGGCGACGAGTTCGCCGTCGTGCGCAACCTGCGACCGGAGGACGTCGAGGACGCTGAGAACCTGGCGCTGCGCCTGGGTCACGAGCTGTGCGCCGCGGTGGCGACCCCCGACCCGCAGCTGCCGAGCCGTGCCCACTCGCTGGCCAGCGTCGGCGTCGCCGTCGCCACGTCGGACCAGACATCGGTCGACGCGGCGCTGTACGCGGCCGACCAGGCGATGTACACGGCGAAGGCGGCCGGCGGTGACGCGGTGCGGCTGGCCGGCTCGTCGGACCTGCGGCCGACCTCCTGGGCGGAGGCGCGCCGGCTGCAGGTGGTCTACCAGCCGATCGTCGACACGGCGACCGGCCGGGTGGTCGCGGTGGAGGCGCTGCTGCGGCAGCGGAACGCCGATGGCGGGCTCGACGGACCGATGGCCGCCCTGGAGGACGCGGCCCGCGCCGGGATGTCGCTCGACCTGGACCGCTGGGTGCTCGACCGCGCCTGCCGCGACATGCTCGCCTGGCAGGAACGACTCGGCGACGACGCGCCGGGCGCCATGCACGTCAACCTCGCCGCCGACTCCCTCACCCACCCGGGGCTGGCCCAGTCCGTGCTGGCGACGATCGACGAGACCGGCCTGGCGCGCGAGCACGTGCGCCTCGAGCTGTCGGAGCGGTCCGCCGTGCTGGACCTCACCGAGGCGCTGTCGGGGCTCGAGGAGATCGCGTCGGCCGGCGTCGGCATCGCGCTCGACGACCTCGGCGCCTCCCTCGACGCGCTGCGGGTGCTCGACCTGCTGCCGATCGACGCGATCAAGATCGACCGGTCGATCGTCGTCGGCGCCGGTGCGCACGTGGCGATCGACACCGAGGTGCTGTCGCTGCTGGTGCGGCTCGGCGAGCACCTCGGGCTCGAGCTCGTCGGCGAGGGCGTGGAGCAGCGCGACGACGAGACCACGCTGCAGTCCGCGGGCGTCCACCTGATGCAGGGCTTCCGCTACAGCCACCCCGTCCCGCCCGGCGAGATCGAGCGTCTGGCGCAGCGCGTCCTGAACTGACCGAACCCACTCGATTGGGTGCTTCCACCCGGCGGGCGGGCGAATTCGCGGGCTTCCGGTCAGATCCGCGCCCCCGCGGCCGACGAACGGACGTGGACACCGAGTCCCCACCCGCCGTCACGATGCCGCTGCGCGCGCTCCTCGAGCCCGTGACCGTCGTGGAACCCACCACGACCTGCGGGGAGATCGAGCGGTCCTTCCGCAACCGGTGGACGTCGTCGTCGATCGTCGTCACCTCGCCGGACCCGGGCGCGGACCCGGGGTTCGTCAGCCGGTCCCGGTTCCTCGCGACGATGGCCGGCCACCGCGGGTACGGCCGGCTGCAGTGGGACAGCCGGCCGATCGGCGAGCTGGCGCAGTGGGACCTCCCCGCACTGCCCCGGACCGCGTCGCTCGCCGAGGCGACCTTGCTGCTCGGCAACGACCCGGAGGAGTACCACGACCTGGTCGTCGTCGACGAGGAGCGCCGGCCGATCGGGATCGTCCGGCCGGTGCGGCTGATGCAGTCGCTGGCGGACGCCGCGGTGCAGCGCGCCGCGACCGACGCGCTCACCGGGGTCGCGTCGCGGCTCCACCTGGTCAGCCTGCTCGCCGAGCGGCTGGCGGACATCGGCACCGGCACCGGCGCGGTGGTCGTCGCCTACCTCGACCTCGACCGGCTCAAGGCGGTCAACGACGCGCTCGGCCACTCCTGGGGCGACGCGCTGCTGCGGTCCGTGGTGCGCCGCATCCGCAGCCACCTGCGTCCCGCGGACGTCGTCGGGCGCCTGGGCGGGGACGAGTTCGCGGTGGTGCGTGCCCTGGCGTCCTACGACGCCGCGGACGCCGCCCGCCTGGCGCTCGAGATGGGCGAGGACCTGTGCGCCGCGGTCGCGACCGAGGACCCCCGGCTGCCGAGCACCGTGCACTCGACCGCGAGCGTCGGGCTCACCGTCGCCGTCTCGCCGGGCGCCTCGGCCGACGCCGTGCTGCAGTCCGCGGACCAGGCGATGTACGTCGCGAAGTCGGCCGGCGGTGGGCGCGCCGTGCTGGCCGGCAGCGAGGCGCCGGGGCCGGGCTCGTGGGCCGAGGGCCGGCACCTCGAGGTGGTGTACCAGCCGATCGTCGACATCGCCGACCGGCGGATGGTCGCCGTCGAGGCGCTGCTGCGGCAGCGGAACGCCGACGGTGGCCTCGACGGGCCCTGCGACGCGCTCGACGACGCCGCGCGCGCGGGGATGTCCCTCGACCTCGACCGGTGGGTGCTCGACCATGCCTGCCGCGACATGGTCGCCTGGCGCGACGAGCTGGGCGACGGCGCCCCGGGAGCGGTGCACGTCAACCTCGCGCCCGAGTCGCTGGCCCACCCCGGGCTCGTCGGGGCGGTGCTGACGACGATCGACGCCACCGGGCTGCCGCGCGGGCGCGTCCGGCTGGAGCTGTCGGAACGGGCCGGCGTGCCGGACCTGACGCGCGCCCTCGCCCGGCTCGACGAGCTCGCGACGGCCGGCGTCGGCATCGCGCTCGACGACCTCGGCGCCTCGCTCGACACGCTGCGGGTGCTGGACCGCCTGCCGATCCGGACGATCAAGCTCGACCGCAGCATCGTCGTCGGCGCCGCGGCGCGCGCGCCGATCGACCTCGAGGTGATCTCGCTCGTGGTGCGGCTGGCGCGGTCGTTCGGGCTCCAGGTGGTCGGCGAGGGCGTCGAGGCGCTGACCGACGAGACCACGCTGCGGTGCGCGGGCATCGAGCTGGCGCAGGGCTTCCGCTACAGCCACCCGCTCCCGGCCGACGAGGCCCTCAAGGCGATGCGCGCGGCGCAGGACGCGGTGGGCGCCGGGTCCTGAGCTGTGCCGGGCCGCCCGCCGTCACGGGTAAGGCCCGAAATACGGCACCTGCCCGATGGCTGAGGGCCGCCTTACGCGCAGAGTGCCTCGTGTCGACAGCCACGCACGACACGAGGAGACCGAGATGTTCGGGAACGTCACCGCCGCAGAGACCTTGGCCCGCCACCGCGCCGCCGACCTGGACCGGCGCAACGAGCTGCGGCGCCGCAAGGCGGAGCGGGATCGCTCGGCGCCGGCGCGCCGCGTCACCGTCGCGCCGAGCGCACCCGGGTTCGCCGCGGTGCTGCTCGGCTCGCTGGAGCTGTCCCGCCCCCACACCGCCCGGTGAGCCGCCGCGCGGACGGCCCCGGCGCGTTGTCGGTGGTGCCGCCTACGGTTCTGCCCGTGCCCCACCTGCTCATCGCGAGCGCCGCATGACGCGGCGCGGCTGGATCCTGCTCGGCTTCCTCGGCGTCATCTGGGGCGTGCCGTACCTCTTCATCAAGATCGCCGTCGGCCAGGTCTCCCCGCCCACGGTGGTGTTCGCACGCACCGCGATCGGTGCCGTGCTGCTGCTCCCGTTCGCGCTGCGTGGCGGCGGGTTGCGGGCGCTGCGCGGGCACTGGGTCGCGGTCGTGACGTTCGCCGCGCTGGAGATCCTCGGCCCGTGGTTCTGGCTGTCGAACGCCGAGCGCACGCTGTCGAGCTCGACCACGGGGCTGCTCATCGCGACGGTACCGATCGCCGCCGTCGTCGTCGGCCGCATGGTGGACCGCACGCCGGTCGCCCCGGTGCGGTGGGCCGGCCTGCTCGTCGGGCTCGGCGGCGTCGTCGTGCTGCTCGGTCCCGGCGCCGCGGCCGACGACCCGTGGGCGGTCACCCAGGTGCTGCTCGCCGCGCTCGGCTACGCGACCGCACCCATCGTGGCCGACCGCCACCTGCGGGACGTCCCGTCACCGGTGCTCACCACGGCGGTGCTGACGCTCTCGGCGCTCGTGTACCTGCCGGTGGTCGCCGCGACCGGGTGGCCGTCGAGCGTGTCGTCGGGCGGTGCGATCTCCCTCGTGGTGCTGGGCGTGGTGTGCACGGCGCTCGCGTTCACGCTGTTCTTCCGTCTCATCGGCGAGGTCGGCGCGGCACGGTCGACGCTCGTCGCCTACCTCAACCCGCTGGTCGCGGTGACGGCAGGAGCCGTGGTGCTGGACGAGCCCGTCGGCTGGCCGCTGCTGGTCGCGACCGCGCTCATCCTCGCCGGCTCCGGGGCCGCAGCCCGGCGCGGACCCGCGCCCGCGGCAGGAGTGCCCGACGAGGTGACGGTTCCGGGCGAGCTGGCCACGGTCAGCGCCGACGAGCTCGCTACGCCTCCACGACCACCGGGATGATCATCGGCCGCCGGCCGAGCCGTGACGAGACCCACCGGCCCACCACGCGCCGCACCACCTGCTGCAGCTGGTGCGAGTCGAGCGTCCCGCCGATCACGGCCGCCTCGAGCGCCGCCGACAGCTCGGGCAGCACCTCCTCGAACACCGCCTCGTCCTCGGCGACGCCACGGGCGTGGATCTGCGGTCCCGCCAGCACCTTGCCGTCGGCCGACGAGACGACGGCGAAGATCGACACGAACCCCTCGTCGCCGAGGATGCGCCGGTCCTTGAGCTCCGCCTCGGTCACCCCGCCGACCGTGGAACCGTCGACGTAGACGTACCCGCACGGCACCGCGCCCACGATCGACGCCTTGCCGTCGACGAGGTCCACCACGACACCGTCCTCGGCGAGCATCACGCGCTCCGGTGGCACGCCCGTGCCCACCGCGAGCGCGCCGTTCGCCACCAGGTGGCGCACCTCGCCGTGCACCGGCATGACGTTGCGGGGCCGCAGCACGTTGTAGACGTACAGCAGCTCGCCGGCCGAGGCGTGCCCCGAGACGTGCACCTTCGCGTTGCCCGAGTGCACCACGCGCGCGCCCAGCCGCGTCAGACCGTTGATGACGCGGAACACCGCGTTCTCGTTCCCGGGGATGAGCGACGAGGCCAGGATCACGGTGTCCCCCGGGCCCACCTTCACCTTGTGGTCGTTGTTCGCGATCCGCGACAGGGCCGCCATCGGCTCGCCCTGCGAGCCGGTGCACATCAGCACCACCTCGTCGTCGGGCAGGCTGTTGGCGTCCTTCTGGTCGACGACCACCCCGGCGGGCACCCGCAGGTAGCCGAGCTCGGCCGCGATCGCCATGTTGCGCACCATCGAGCGCCCGACGAAGGCCACCTTGCGCTCGTGCAGCGCCGCCGCGTCGAGCACCTGCTGCACCCGGTGGACGTGGGACGCGAAGGACGCCACGACGATCCGCTTCGCCGACTCGCCGAACACCCGGTCCAGCACCGGCCCGATCTCACGCTCGCCGGCGACGAACCCGGGCACCTCGGCGTTGGTCGAGTCGACCATGAACAGGTCGACGCCCTCCTCGCCGAGCCGGGCGAACGCGCGCAGGTCGGTGATCCGCCCGTCCAGCGGCAGCTGGTCCATCTTGAAGTCGCCGGTGTGCAGCACCGTGCCCGCCGGTGTGCGCACCGCGACCGCGAGCGCGTCCGGGATCGAGTGGTTCACCGCGACGAACTCGCAGTCGAAGGCCCCGAACCGCTCCCGCTGGCCCTCCTTCACGGCGAACGTGAACGGCGTCAGCCGGTGCTCCTTGAGCTTGGCCTCGACGAACGCCAGCGTCAGCTGAGAGCCGACGAGCGGGATGTCCGGCCGCAGCCGCAGCAGGTACGGCACCGCGCCGATGTGGTCCTCGTGGCCGTGCGTCAGGACGATCGCCTCGACGTCGCCCAGCCGCTCGTGGAGGTAGTCGAAGTCCGGGAGGATCAGGTCGACGCCGGGCTGGTCGTCCTCGGGGAACAGCACCCCGCAGTCGACGACGAGGAGCCGTCCGTCGTACTCCAGCACGGACATGTTCCGGCCGACCTCGCCGAGGCCGCCGAGGGCGACGACGCGCAGGGCGCCGGGCGCCAGCGGCGGGGGCAGTGTCAGGTCGGGGTGGGGGTGGCTCACAGGGCTCCCAGTGGTGGTGCAGGGGTCACCGGGTCAGCCGGCGACGAGGTCGATGACGCCCGCCGCGGCCAGTCCGGCGCGCAGCGCCGGCAGCTCCTCGTCGGGCAGCGGCGTGACGGGAAGCCGGGTGGCCCGGCTGGGGATCAACCCGAGCAGCTCGAGCGCCGCCTTGGCGGTGGGGGCCTGCTGACCGGCGCCGTTGAGGGCGTCGATCGCGGGAGCGGCGGCGCGGAACGCCGCCAGTGCGCCCGCCGTGTCACCGGCCGACCAGCGGCGGCTCACCTGCGCCAGCAGCGGCGTCACCACGTGGCCCGCCACCGAGACGATGCCGACCCCGCCGGCGGCGAGCAGCGCGAGGAACAGGCCGTCGTCGCCGGCGTAGTACGCCAGGTGCGTGTCCCGCATCACCTTCGTCGAGCCGTACACGTCCCCGGCGGCGTCCTTGACCCCGACGATCCGCGGGTGCGCCGCGAGTCGCGCGAACGTGGCGGGCGCGATCCGCACCCCGGCACGCCCCGGGATGTCGTAGACGAGCACGGGCAGGTCGGTCGAGCTCGCGACGGTCTCGATGTGCGTCGCCAACCCGGCCTGCGAGGGCCGCGAGTAGTAGGGGCTGACGACGAGCAGCCCGTGCGCGCCGGCCTCGGCGGCCTGCTCGGCCATCCGCACGGCGTGCGCGGTGTCGTTCGACCCGGCGCCGGCGACGACGAACGCCCGCTCGCCCACCGCCTCGACGACGGCGGCGACCAGCTCGGCCTTCTCGGGTGCGTGCGTGGTGGGGGCCTCGCCGGTGGTGCCGTTGAGCACCAGGCCGTCGTTGCCCTCGTCGACGAGGTGACGGGCCAGGGACACCGCGGCGGCGAGGTCGATGGCGCCGTCAGGCGTCATGGGAGTGACCATGGCGGTGAGCACGGACCCGAAGGGCCGCGCGGCGGTGCTGGCGGGCGGCATGGCGCTCAGGCTACCGCCCGCCCGTGACAGGAGCCCGGCCGGTCCGCGCCGCGCCGGCGCGCCCGTCAGCGCGGGACCGACGAGCAGAACCGGTACCGCAGCCCGGAGCGGGACGTCAGCCAGGGGCCGCTGACCGTGTCCCAGTCGGCCGGGTCGATCGCCGGCGCGAACGCGTCCCCGGCGACGTCGAGGTCCACCTCGGTCACCTCGAGCCGGTCCGCCAGCGGCAGCGCGGCCGCGTACACCGCCGCTCCGCCGATCACCCACACCTCGGCGTCGTCGGGCACGACGAGGTCCAGCGCCTCCGGGAGCGAGGCCGCCACCCGGGCCCCGTGCGCGACGAAGCCGGGGTCGCGGGACAGCACGACGTTCTCACGGCCGGGGAGCGGCCGGAACCGCTCCGGCAGCGAGAGCCACGTGGCGCGTCCCATCACCACCGGATGGCCGTCGGTCACCTCACGGAAGTGGGCGAGGTCCTCCGGCAGGTGCCACGGCAGCGCGCCGTCCAGGCCGATGACGCCGGAGGGCGTCTGCGCCCAGACGAGGCCGAGGGTCACACCGCCACCGGCGCCTTGATCGCCGGATGGTGCTGGTAGTCGACGATCTCGACGTCCTCGTAGGCGTACTCGAAGATCGACGGCGCCCGGTGCAGCACCAGCCGCGGCGGCGGGTAGGGCGCCCGGGACAGCTGTTCGCGCACCTGCTCGAGGTGGTTGTCGTAGATGTGGCAGTCCCCGCCGGTCCACACGAAGTCGCCGACCTGGTAGCCGGTCTGCTGGGCGACCATGTGGGTGAGCAGCGCATAGGAGGCGATGTTGAACGGCACCCCGAGGAACAGGTCGGCCGAGCGCTGGTAGAGCTGGCAGGACAGGCGCCCGTCCGCGACGTAGAACTGGAAGAACGCGTGGCACGGCGCCAGCGCCATCTGCGGGATGTCCGCGACGTTCCAGGCGGAGACGATGTGCCGGCGGGAGTCGGGGTCGCGGCGCAGGTTCTCCAGGACCTGCGCGATCTGGTCGACGTGCCGGCCGTCCGGCGTGGGCCAGGAGCGCCACTGGACGCCGTACACGGGGCCGAGCTCGCCGTCGGCGTCCGCCCACTCGTCCCAGATCGTCACCCCGTGCTCGCGCAGCCAGCCGACGTTGGACTCCCCGCGCAGGAACCACAGCAGCTCGTAGACGACCGACTTCAGGTGCACGCGCTTGGTCGTCACCAGCGGGAAGCCGGCGGACAGGTCGAACCGCATCTGGTGGCCGAACACGCTGCGCGTGCCCGTCCCGGTGCGGTCGGACTTGGGCGTCCCGGTCTCGAGCACCAGCCGCAGCAGGTCCTCGTACGGCGTCTCGATGGGCCCGCGGTCGTCGGTCACGCGGGTCATGCTAGGCACGCCCGGTGCCCGACGAGCGGTCGGAGCCCGGGTGTGGCGCGTCGATCCGCGCCAGACTGAGGGCCATGACGCCGTCGCTGCCGCCCACCGTCGCCGCCCACGTCCCCACCGGACTGCTCGTCGGCGGCACCTGGCGCCCCGCGTCCGGCGGGGCGACGTTCCCGGTGCACGACCCCGGCACCACGCAGGTGCTGTTCGACGTCGCGGACGGCACCAGCGAGGACGCGCTCGCCGCCCTCACCGCGGCCGACGAGGCGTTCGCCGAGTACCGCACGGTCGCGCCCTACCAGCGCTCCGAGCTGCTGCGCGCGGTCTACGAGTCGATCACCGCCCGCACCGAGGACATCGCCGCCCTGGTCACCGCGGAGGGCGGCAAGCCGCTCGCCGAGGCACGTGCCGAGGTGGCGTACGCCGCCGACTACGTGCGGTGGTTCTCCGGCGAGGCGCTGCGCCTGGACGGCCTGGCGCGCCGGGCCCCCGCCGGCACCTACCACCAGCTGGTGCTGCGCCGCCCGGTGGGCCCGGCCCTGCTCATCACCCCGTGGAACTTCCCTATCGCGATGATCGCCCGCAAGGTCGCACCGGCCCTGGCCGCGGGCTGCACCACCGTCGTCAAGCCAGCCCGGCTGACGCCGCTGACCACGGCGTTCGTCGCCGAGATCATCCGCGAGGAGCTGGAGAACCGAGGACTGCCGGCCGGTGCGATCAACGTCG
>CAZFTZ010000145.1:0-2577 GCA_964521875.1 uncultured Cellulomonas sp.
TCGCTACGTCGCGGAGAAGGGCTCGATCGCCGTCTCGGGTGTGTCGCTGACGGTCACCTGGGTGTCCGACGACGCGTTCGGCGTCTCGCTCATCCCGACGACGATGGCGGCGACGACGCTCGGCGCGGCCGTCCCGGGCACGCGCCTCAACCTGGAGGTGGACGTGCTGGCGAAGTACACGGAACGGCTGCTCGCGACGAGCGGGGCGCTGCGATGACCGACATCACGCTGGGCACCGTCGAGGAGGCGCTGGCCGCGCTGCAGGAGGGCAAGCCGGTGCTGGTCGCCGACTCCCCGGACCGGGAGAACGAGGCCGACGTCATCCTCGCCGCGCAGCACGCGACGGCGCAGTGGGTGGCGTGGACCATCCGGCACTCGTCGGGCTACCTGTGCGCGCCGATGCCGGCCGCGCGGGCCGACGCCCTCGACCTGCCGCTCATGGTGCCGCAGAGCCAGGACCCGCGGCGCACCGCCTACACGGTGACGGTCGACGCCGCCGCGGGGGTGGGCACCGGCATCTCCGCGGTGGACCGCGCCCGGACGCTGCGGGTGCTGGCCGACCCCGCGTCCGGCCGCGGCGACCTCATCCGGCCGGGGCACGTGCTGCCGCTACGCGCCGTTCCCGGTGGCGTGCTGCACCGCGGCGGGCACACCGAGGCGGCGGTCGACCTGTGCCGGCTCGCCGGCCTGGAGCCGGTGGCGGGCATCGCGGAGCTGATCAACGACGACGGCACGATGGCCCGGCTGCCGGAGGCGTCCGCGCTGGCGCGGGCGGAGGGCCTCGTCGTGCTGACGATCGAGGAGATCGTCGAGTGGCGGCTGGCGCACGGCGACCTCGGCCCGGACGGCACTGTGGCCGCCCCGCTGCAGCCCCGCGTGCAGCGCACCTCCAGCGCGCACCTGCCGACGAAGTTCGGCGACTTCCGCCTGCACGGCTACCGCGACCTGCGCACCGGCGACGAGCACGTGGCGTTGGTCCCGGTCGGCGGCCTGGCGGCGCAGCCGGTGGTGCGAGTGCACTCGGAGTGCCTCACCGGCGACGCGTTCGGCTCCGAGCGCTGCGACTGCGGCCCGCAGCTGCAGGAGGCGATGCGGCTCGCGGCGGAGAACGGCGGCGCCGTGGTCTTCCTGCGTGGGCACGAGGGCCGGGGGATCGGGCTGCTCGCCAAGATCGCGGCCTATGCGCTGCAGGACGAGGGTCGCGACACCGTCGAGGCGAACATCGACCTCGGCTGGCCGGCGGACCGGCGCGAGTACGGCGCGGCCGCCGCGATCCTGCAGGACCTCGGCATCGAACGCCTCACCCTGCTGACGAACAACCCGGCCAAGGTCGCCGGACTGCGTGCCCACGGCATCGACGTCGCGCAGGTGCGCGGCCTGGAGGTCGGCCGCACGCCGCACAACGCGGCCTACCTGGCGACCAAGGCCCGCGCGATGGGCCACCTGCTGAAGAACATGGAGGAGAGCGCATGACCGGGACCGGAGCACCGAGCCTGGCGCTGGACGGCGCGGGCCTGCGCGTCGTCGTCGTCGCGGCGTCCTGGCACCAGGTGGTGATGGACGGCCTGGTCGACGGCGCGGAGCGGGCCCTGGCCGACGCCCACGTGGGCGACTGGACGCTGGTGCGGGTCCCGGGTTCGTTCGAGCTGCCGGTCGGCGCGCTGCACGCGGCGCGGTCCGGGGCAGACGCGGTGGTGGCGCTCGGCGTCGTCATCCGCGGCGGCACCCCGCACTTCGACTACGTCTGCCGGGCCGCGACCGACGGCCTGACCCGGGTGGCGCTGGACACCGGCGTCCCGGTCGGGTTCGGGGTGCTGACGTGCGACGACGAGGCGCAGGCGATCGACCGGGCCGGGCTGCCCGGCAGTCACGAGGACAAGGGCTACGAGGCGGTGCAGGCGGCCCTGGCCACCGTGCTGGCGCTCCGCCCGCTGGACGCCCCGCCGGTCGACGTCGCCTGACGTCTAGGCTCCCGGGCGTGAAGACCTTCGAGGACCTGTTCGCGGAGCTGGAGCGCAAGGCGGCGGAGCGTCCCGCCGGGTCGCGCACCGTCGCCGAGCTGGACGCCGGCGTGCACGCGATCGGCAAGAAGGTCGTCGAGGAGGCCGCCGAGGTCTGGATGGCCGCCGAGCACGAGGGCAAGGCGCGCACCGCGGAGGAGATCAGCCAGCTGCTCTACCACCTGCAGGTGCTCATGCTCGCCCGTGGTCTGTCGCTGCAGGACGTCTACCGGTACCTGTGAGGACGAAAGTGCTGAGGATCGCCGTCCCCAACAAGGGCTCGCTGTCCGAGCCCGCCGCCGACATGCTGCGCGAGGCCGGCTACCGGCAGCGCCGCGACCCGCGCGAGCTCGTGCTGCCCGACCCGGACAACGACGTCGAGTTCTTCTTCCTGCGCCCGCGCGACGTCGCGGTGTACGTGGGGCAGGGGACCGTCGACGTCGGCATCACCGGGCGTGACCTGCTGATCGACTCCGGCTCGTCGGCCACCGAGCACCTGCCGCTCGGGTTCGCGAAGTCCACCTTCCGGTTCGCCTCGTCGGCCGGCCGGCTGAGCGACGTCCACGGGGTCGCGGGC
>CAZFTZ010000146.1:0-4984 GCA_964521875.1 uncultured Cellulomonas sp.
GGACGTACGAGGTGGTACACCACACCGAGCTGCTCAACACGCTGGTCGCCGAGGGCCGGCTGGTGCCGCTGCCGACCGACGACGAGCGCGTCGTCACCTACCACGACCCCTGCTACCTCGGCCGGCACAACGAGATCTACGCCCCGCCGCGGGAGCTGCTCGCCGCCGCCGGGATCACGGTGACCGAGATGCCGCGCCACGGCGCCGACGCGTTCTGCTGCGGCGGCGGCGGCGCCAGGGCGTGGATGGAGGAGTCCATCGGCACCCGCATCGGCACGACGCGCGCCGCCGAGGCGCTCGGCACCGGCGCCGCGGCGGTGGCGACCGCGTGCCCGTTCTGCACGACGATGCTCACCGACGGCGTCGCCGCGTGCGGTGTGGCGGGGCCGCCGATCGCGGCCGGCAGGCCAGCGAGCTCGTCAGGCGCCCTGCGGCCGACGGGACGACCGGCGGGTGCGACCCCGGAGGTCGCCGACATCGCCGTCCTGCTCCGCGACCGCCTGGCCGGACCCCGTCCCTGATCAGGGAACGTGGCGCGGGCCGACGACGATGCGCAGCAGGCGCAGCAGCTCGGCGCGCTCGTCGGGCGTCAGCCGCGCCAGCCGCTCGGCGGCGCCGACCGCGCGCTCGGCCGACACCCGCGCCAGCACGTCGCGGCCGGCGGGCGTCAGCTCGACGAGCGTGGCGCGGCGGTCGCCGGGGTCGGGGACTCGGCGCACCTGGCCGTCGGCCTCCGCCTGGTCCACCTTCGCCGTGACCGAGCGCGGCGCCACGTCGAGCACCTGCGCGAGCTCCCCCAGGCGTCGCGGCCCGTCGGCCCGGGCGAGCGCGCGCAGCAGGCGCTGCTGTCCCGGTGTGGTGGACCCCGGCCCGAACCGCTCCGCGGCGTTGCGGCGCAACGCGTGCAGCAGCGTGTGCAGCAGCTCGTTGAGCTCGCCGGCCCCGCCGAGGTCGGTCGTCCCGCCGGCAGGTTCCGGCACCGGCGCGGGCTGCGATGCGCTCACCGGGCGCACGACGAGCGACACGGGTTCGCTCACCCGCGGCCCCTGGCTGTCCACGGTGCCGAGGGTATCGCGCCATCGTGATGGTGGCACATAATGAGGTAACCTCAGCATTGCGACGAACGGGAGGGTGCCGATGTCCCACATCCCCGGCATGGGTGGCATGCGTGGCGGTCCGATGCTGCGCAGCTTCACCCACGACTCCTCCGTCGTCCGCCAGCACGTCAACCGCGCGACGCTCCGGCGCATCCTCGGCTTCGCCCGTCCGTACCGCTGGCAGCTCGCGCTCTTCGTCGTCCTCATCGCGCTCGACGCGGCCGCCGGGACGCTGACTCCCTGGCTGCTCAAGGTGCTCATCGACGTGGGCGTCGGGCAGCACCGTGGCGGGGTCGTCGGCGGCATCGCGGTGGCGGTCGCGGGCCTGGCAGTGCTCGACGCCGGGCTGTCCGTCGCCGAGCGCTGGATCTCCGCGCGCGTCGGCGAGGGCCTGATCCTCGACCTGCGCACCGCCGTGTTCGACAACGTGCAGCGGATGCCGCTCGCCTTCTTCTCCCGCGCGCGCACCGGCGCGCTGGTGCAGCGCCTCAACGGCGACGTGCTCGGGGCGCAGCAGGCGTTCACCTCGACGCTGCAGAACGTGATCAGCAACGCGCTGACCGTCGTCTTCGTCTTCACCGCGATGATGTCGATGTCCTGGCAGCTGACGCTGCTGTCGCTGGTGCTGCTGCCCGCGTTCGTGCTGCCGGCGCGCTACTTCGGCCACCGGATCTCCGCGATCACGCGCGAGTCCTACGAGCTGAACGCCGACGCGTCGCAGTTCATGCAGGAGCGGTTCAACGTCGCGGGCGCCCATCTGGCCAAGGTGTTCGGCGAACCGGCGCGGGAGTCCGCCGCCTACGCGGCGCAGGCCCGGCGAGTCCGCGACATCGGCGTGCGGCTGGCGATGAACGCGTCGTGGTTCCGCATCGGCCTGACCACCGTCGCGTCGATCGGCGTCGCGATCGTCTACGGCCTCGGCGGCCTGTCCGCGATCCGCGGCGAGCTGACCGTCGGCGTCGTCGTCGCGCGCGCCTCCTACCTCACCCGGCTCTACGGGCCGCTCACCGCGATGTCGAACGTCCAGGTGGACGTCATGACGGCGCTGGTCAGCTTCGACCGCGTGCTCGAGGTGCTCGACCTGGTGCCCACCGTGGCGGAGAGGCCCGGCGCGGCGGACCTGCGGCCGGTGGTCCGCGAGCGCGGTGCCGGCATCGAGCTCGACGGTGTCGGGTTCCGCTACCCCGCGGCCGACGAGGTCTCGCTCGCCTCCCTGGAGGCGGTGGCGACGCTGCGTCCGGACCCGCCGGCCGACACGCTGACGGACGTGTCCTTCACCGTCCCCGCCGGGTCGATGGTCGCGCTCGTCGGGCCGTCCGGCGCCGGGAAGACGACGATCTCGCAGCTCGTCACCCGGATGTACGACCCGACGCGCGGAGCTGTACGGATCGCCGGGCTCGACCTGCGGGACGTGACCGCTGCCTCGCTGCGGGCGATCGTCGGCGTGGTGTCGCAGGAGGCCCACCTGTTCCACGACACCATCCGCGCCAACCTGCTGTTCGCCCGGCCGTCGGCCACCGACGACGAGCTCGCGCTCGCGCTGCGCGAGGCACAGATCTGGGACCTCGTCGCCGGCCTGCCCGAAGGGCTGGACACCGTGGTGGGCGACCGCGGCTACCGGCTGTCCGGCGGCGAGCGCCAGCGGCTGGCGATCGCCCGGCTGCTGCTCAAGGCGCCGGACGTCGTGGTGCTCGACGAGGCGACGGCCCACCTCGACTCGGAGTCGGAGGTGGCGGTGCAGGCGGCGCTCGACGCCGCGCTCGTCGGGCGCACGTCGCTGGTGATCGCCCACCGGCTGTCCACCGTCCGCGCGGCGGACCGGATCGTCGTGCTCGACGAGGGGCGCGTGGTGCAGCAGGGCACGCACGACGAGCTGATGGCCGCCGGCGGCCTCTACGCCGACCTCTACACGACCCAGTTCGCCGCCCCCACCGCCGCCTGACCGTCCCCGTCCGCCGACCGCGCATCCGATCCCGGCGATCGAGCACGCACCCGGCGGGGCTGCGCTACAGGGTGGACGGGGAGACCGGGAACTCCGCCTCGTCGAGGATGGCGCCGCCCACCACGCCGTGCAGCACGCGCGCCACGCCGCGCACGTGCGGGGCGGCGCGCCCCCGCGCCACTCGGTGCGCCAGCGACGGCCGCTCGGTCTCCAGCTCGGTGAAGTCCGCCGGCTCCCAGTGGATCCGGTAGGCCACGACTCCTCGCCGCGCCCAGTCGAGCGACGACAGCACCAGCGGCACCTCGTCCTGACCGGCGACCTCGACCACGAGGATGCCGTCGACGTCCAGGTCGGCCTCGATGCCGTAGCCGGTCTGGGTCTGCGGGTGGCTCATCATGTGGGCGTCGTACGCAGCAGCCTCCGCCGCCAGCCGGGACCGCTCGCGCTCGTCGCGCACGCCGTGCCGGCCCAGGTGCGCCGAGAGGCGCGGGTCCACGGGCTCGTCGTTCCCCAGGTAGCGGTTGCCCTCCCCGGAGAGCCGTGCCCGCCGCACCACCTGACGTGCGGCACCCAGCAGCTCACCGGGCTCGAGCCAGCGGTCGGTGTAGAGCACCAGGTCGACGAGGGCACCGGGGTCGGGCGTCAGCACGGTGCCGGTGCCGCCGATCCGCACCGACCCGGCCAGCCGGCGCGCGGCCGCGACCAGCCACTGCACGGCCCGCTCCTCCTCGCGCACCGGCATCGCGCCGGGGAACGCGCGCTTCAGCCCGTCACGGTCGCCGCCGGGCCCCGGCGGGTCGCCGCGCTCCACCGGGCAGTCCAGCTGCCACGCCGTCGCGGGCCGGCCCGGCAGTCCCAGAGTCGCCGAGTCTCCCGGTCCCAGTGCGTACGGGCCGACGAGGCGGGACAGCCGGCCCAGCCGCAGCACGCGCAGGGTCGCGCCGGCGCGGGCGATCCGAGGCTCGGGGTCCTCCCACCGGGCAGCCGGGAAGCGGCTGGCGGCGAGCGTGCCGACGTCGTCGGGCCCCGGACCGGCAGGTAGCACCAGCAGGTGCCGGCCGCGCGCCTCGTCGTCGACGGGCAGCCGCGCGAGCCCGTCCGCCATCAGCGGACCGTCACAGCGGGGTCCGCAGGAAGTTCATCCAGGACCGTGAGGCGGTGGGGCCGCGCTGGCCCTGGTAGCGCGAGCCAGAGGCGCCCGAGCCGTACGGCTGCTCAGCCGGCGACGAGAGGCGGAAGAAGCAGAGCTGCCCCACCTTCATGCCAGGCCAGAGCTTGATCGGCAGCGTCGCGACGTTGGACAGCTCGAGCGTGACGTGCCCGGTGAACCCGGGGTCGACGAACCCGGCGGTGGAGTGGGTGAGCAGGCCGAGCCGGCCGAGGGACGACTTGCCCTCCAGCCGGGCCGCGACGTCGTCGGGCAGCGAGACCTGCTCGTAGGTGGAACCCAGCACGAACTCCCCCGGGTGCAGGATGAACGGCTCGCCGGCCGGCACCTCGACGAAGTGCGTCAGCTCGGGCTGCTCCTCGGCGGGGTCGATCACGGCGTACTTGTGGTTGTCGAACAGCCGGAAGAACTTGTCGAGCCGCACGTCGATGCTCGACGGCTGGATCATCGCCGGCTCGTAGGGGTCGAGGCGGACGCGGCCCGACTCGAGCTCGGCCCGGATGTCGCGGTCGGAGAGCAGCACGTGCCCACGGTAGTGGCCGCCGGGCCGCCTTCCGCGGGTGTCCCGGCACGGGCGAGGCCGGTATGCTGGCACCGGAGCGCGTGGGAGCGCTCCCTCGCATCACGAGAGGCCCCCATGCGCTACGGCCACTTCGACGACGAAGCCCGCGAATACGTCGTCACGACGCCCCACACGCCCTACCCGTGGATCAACTACCTCGGGTCCGAGCGGTTCTTCTCGCTCATCTCGCACCAGGCCGGCGGCTACTCGTTCTA
>CAZFTZ010000147.1:0-3049 GCA_964521875.1 uncultured Cellulomonas sp.
GTCGGGGCGCTCCTTCTCGATGATCGAGGCGATGACGTCGGTGGTGATCGGCTCCAGGTAGGTCGCGTCGGCGAACTCCGGGTCGGTCATGATCGTCGCCGGGTTGGAGTTCACCAGCACGACGCGGATGCCCTCGGCCCGGAGCACGCGGCAGGCCTGCGTGCCGGAGTAGTCGAACTCGCAGGCCTGGCCGATGACGATCGGACCGGAGCCGATGACCAGGACGGACCTGATGTCGTCGCGGCGCGGCATCAGGCGGCGTCCTTCTTCGACGAGCCCGACGAACCCGGGCCCGACGTCATCAGCCCGACGAACCGGTCGAACAGGTACGCCGCGTCGTGCGGCCCGGCCGCCGCCTCGGGGTGGTACTGCACCGAGAACGCCGGCAGGTCGAGCGCCTCGAGACCCTCCACCACGTCGTCGTTGAGGTCGACGTGCGACACGCGGACGCGGCCGTAGCGGCCGTCGTCGTGCGGTGCGATCACGTCGCCGTCCAGCGGGGCGTCGACGGCGAACCCGTGGTTGTGCGCCGTGATCTCCACCTTCCCGGTGGTGCGGTCGACCACGGGCTGGTTGGCGCCGCGGTGGCCGAACACGAGCTTGTACGTCCCGAACCCGAGTGCCCGGCCGAAGATCTGGTTGCCGTAGCAGATGCCGAAGAACGGGATCCTGCGGTCCAGCACCTCGCGCAGCAGCTCGACCTCGTGCGTGGCGGCGCCGGGGTCCCCGGGGCCGTTCGAGAAGAACACTCCGTCCGGGTCGGTCGCGAGCACGTCGTCGATCGACGCCGTCGCCGGCAGCACGTGGACCTCGACGCCCCGCTCGGCGAGCCGGTGCGGGGTCATCGCCTTGATGCCGAGGTCGACGGCGGCGACCCGCGCCACCGGGGTCTCCAGCGGCTCACCGTCCGGGCCGAGCGCCGCCACGACGTACGGCTCGCCCGTCGAGACCTCGCCGGCCAGGTCGGCTCCGCTCATCTGCGCCGAGGCGAGCACCTCGTCGAGCAGCTCGTCGGCGGGGCGCGCCTCGCCGCGGTCGTCGAGCAGCGCCGCACCGGAGAAGATGCCGGCGCGCATCGCGCCGCGCTCGCGCAGGTGGCGCGTCAGCGCGCGGGTGTCGATCCCGCTGATCCCGACGATCCCCTGGGCCACCAGCTCGTCGTCCAGCGTCCGTCGCGCCCGCCACGAGGAGGCGCGCCGGGCGGGGTCGCGCACGACGTAGCCGGCCACCCAGATCCGCCCCGACTCCGGGTCCTCGTCGTTGACGCCGGTGTTCCCGATGTGCGGCGCCGTCATCACGACGATCTGCCGGTGGTAGCTCGGGTCGGTCAGCGTCTCCTGGTAGCCGGTCATGCCGGTGGCGAAGACGATCTCGCCGAGCGTGCGACCGGTGGCGCCGTAGGCGTCACCCGAGAACGTCCGGCCGTCCTCGAGGACGAGCAGCGCGGGGGCGGTCACGCGGCCTCCCCCTGCCGGGCGGCCGGGATGAGCCCCTGGACGGCCTGGACCAGTGCCGGCCGGTCGTCGCGGTGCCGCACCAGCAGGCCGGTGTCGAGCAGCCGGTCCTCCGCCGGCGACCACGTCAGCACGACGAGCCCCTCGCCGCCCATGAACTTGCCGGCCATCCCAGGTGCGGTGCCTACGGCACGCAGCCGCGACGCCGGGACGAACACGTCGGTCGCGCCCCGGCGGCGCACCAGCACCCCGGCGTCGTGTACCTCCACCTGCGCGGTGCTGCGGTTGCCGAGGTCGTGGGCCGCGACCCGGCCGAGCCAGTCACCTGAGGTGGTCGACGAGACGTAGGTCGCCTCCAGCGGGCCGAGGCGGGTGGCGCCGAGCTCGTCGGGCACCGTGGGGATCGCCGGTACGGCAGCGGCGGACTCGTGCGTCAGCCGGCGCCAGCCGCGCCACATCCCGAAGCACGCAAGCAGGCCCAGCAGGGCCCAGAGGGTCACCGACAGCCACAGCGGCATCAGGCCAGCACCTTCCCGTCGTCCACGTTCGTCACCAGGGCACCACCGAGCACGGTCGGGCGCCCGCGCAGGAACGTCGCGACCACCGCGCCGGGCAGCTCCCTGCCCCGGTACGGCGAGTTGCCGCTCTTCGTCGCCTGCGTGCTCGGGTCGACCACCCGGCGCGCCGCCGGGTCGACCAGCACGAGGTTGGCGGGCTCGCCGACCGCGATCGGCCGTCCGTGCTCGCCGTCCACGCACCCGATGCGCGCCGGCGCCGACGACATGACGCGGGCGACGTCGCTCCACGTCATCCGGCCGGTGTCGACCATCGTCGCCTGCACCACCGACAACGCCGTCTCCAGACCCGTCATGCCGAACGCGGCCGTGGCCCACTCGCAGTCCTTGTCCTCGGCCGGGTGCGGCGCGTGGTCGGTGCCCACGGTGTCGATGGTGCCGTCGGCCAGCCCGGCGCGCACCGCCTCCACGTCCGCCGATGTACGCAACGGCGGGTTGACCTTGTACACCGGGTCGTAGTCGCGCGCGGACTCGTCGGTCAGCAACAGGTGGTGCGGCGTCACCTCGGCGGTGACGGCGATCCCCCGCGCCTTGGCCCAGCGGACGATCTCCACCGAGCCGGCGGTCGAGACGTGCAGCACGTGCAGCCGGGACCCGACGTGCTCGGCCAGCAGCACGTCGCGCGCGACGATCGCCTCCTCGGCGACCGCCGGCCAGCCGCGCAGCCCCAGCTCGGCGGACACGACGCCCTCGTGCATCTGCGCGTCCTCGGTCAGCCGCGGCTCCTGCGCGTGCTGCGCCACCACGCCGTCGAACGCCTTGACGTACTCCAGCGCGCGGCGCATGACCACGGGGTCGGCGACGCACCTGCCGTCGTCGGAGTACACCCGGACCCGCGCCGCGGAGGCGGCCATCGCGCCCAGCTCGGCCAGCCGCTCCCCCGCCAGCCCGACGGTGACGGCGCCCACCGGGTACACGTCCACCCAGCCGGCGTCCCGCCCCAGGCGCCACACCTGCTCCACCACACCGGCGGTGTCCGCCACCGGGGAGGTGTTCGCCATCGCGTGCACGGCGGTGTAC
>CAZFTZ010000148.1:0-4322 GCA_964521875.1 uncultured Cellulomonas sp.
TGTTCGTCAACGCGGGTGGTCCAGGTGCCCTCCGGCGTCACCTCGAGCGGCTGAGAGCCGACGAGGTCTAGGAGTGCCGCGCCGGGCGGACGCCGTCGAGGACGAGCCGGCAGGCACGGTGCACGCGTTCGTCCGCCTCGCCCGGCGGTAGGGACCGCACCAGACCGTCGACCATGCCGAAGAGGAGCATCAGGTCGTCCTCGGTGACGTCGTCACGCACCTCGCCGCGGGCGCGTGCCTGGGCGAGCGGACCGGCGACGAGGTCGCGGGTGCGCTGCATGATGCGGTCGAGCGCACCTGCGTCGGCGCCGGTGGCGAGCAGCACGGTGACCAGGCCCGGCACGCGGGTCTGGCGGTCGGCGACGCCGAGCACCAGCTGCTCCAGCAGGTCGGGGTCGTCGCGATGCTGTTCGGCCAGCTCCTCGAGGCCGGCCAGCCGGCGCTCGTAGACCGCGACGGCCAGCGCCTCGCGGTCCGGGAAGTGCCGGTAGAGGGTGCCACGACCCACGCCGGCCCGACGGGCCACCACCTCGAGCGGCGCCTCGGCGCCCTGGTCGGCGAAGACCTCCTCGGCGGCGGCGAGCAGGGCCTCGCGGTTGCGACGGGCATCGGCGCGCTGCGGCACGGCAGGCATCGTAGGGCGGCACCGCTGCCTGCGGGTGGGCGCTGGGCCCTCGGGCCCATGCGGTCCCGGCTCGCAGGGCGAACACTGGTGACCGTAACGGACACCGGTGCCCGTTTGTGGGGGCGGCGCCGGCCGACTCCAGGAGGCTCCCATGACCCAGTTCGACCACGTGGCCGACGTCGTCGTCGTCGGCTCCGGCTCCGCAGCCCTGACCACCGCCCTGGCCGCCGTCGACGCCGGCCGTGACGTGCTGGTCCTCGAGAGCACCGACCTCGTCGGCGGCTCGTCGGCCATGTCCGGCGGCGGGGCGTGGATCCCGGACAACCCCGTGATGAAGGCCGCGGGCGTCGACGACTCGTACCAGCAGGCGCGCCAGTACCTGGACCTGTGCGTCGGTGACGTCGGCCCGGCGAGCTCGCCGGAGCGCCGGCACGCCTTCCTCACGGAGGGCCCGGCGATGGTGGCGTTCCTGCAGCGGCTCGGCTTCCGGTACGTGCACGCGCGCGGCTACCCGGACTACTACCCGGAGCGCCCGGGCGGCAGCGCGATCGGTCGGTGCATCGAGGGCGAGGTGTTCGATCTCAAGAGGCTCGGCCCGGTGTGGAGCAAGAAGATCCGCGGGTACATCCCGATGGCCGGCCATACGTACCAGTTCGCGCAGATCAACGTCTCCTTCCGCACCCTGAAGGGGTTCCTCACGGCGGCGCAGGTGATCGGCCTGCAGACCATCGGCCGCGCGCTCGTCGGCCAGAAGCCCGCCGGCATGGGCAACTCGCTCATCGGTCAGCTGCTCGAGCTGACGCTGGACCGCGGCGTGACGGTCTGGACCTCGTCACCGATGGTCGAGCTGGTCACGGTGGGCGACGCGGTCGTCGGGGTCGTCGTCACGCACGAGGGCCGCACGATGCGGATCGGCGCGCGGCACGGCGTGATGCTCGCCGCCGGCGGGTTCGCGCACAACGACGAGATGCGCCAGAAGTACCAGGAGCACCCGATCACCACGACGTGGACCAGCTCGAACCCCGGCGACCTCGGCGTCCCGGTCCAGGCGGGCATGGCGGTGGGCGCGGCGACCGCGCTCATGGAGGACTCCTGGTGGGGCCCGTCGGTGCTCAACCCGGATGGTTCGGCCGGCTTCCTGCTGGCGGAGCGGTCGCTGCCGCACGGGTTCGTCGTCGGCAAGGACGGCAAGCGGTTCATGAACGAGTCCGAGTCGTACGTCGACGCCGGTCACCACCAGTACGAGCGCAACCGCACCGTCCCGGCGATACCCGCGTACCTCGTCATCGACTCGCGTCACCGTCGGTGGTACCCGTTCGGCTTCAACCTGCCGGGCATCACGCCGAGGAAGGCGCTCGAGTCCGGCTTCTTCACCAAGGCGGACACGCTCGAGGAGCTGGCGGGCAAGCTCGGCATCGACGCGGCCGGCCTGCACGAGACGGCGAGCCGCTTCGCGCGGTTCGCGCAGACCGGCAGGGACGAGGACTTCCACCGCGGCGACAGCGCCTACGACCGGTTCTACAGCGACCCCCGCGTCAGGCCGAACCCCAACCTGGGCGCGGTGTCGAAGCCGCCGTTCTACGCGGTGCGGGTGTACCCCGGCGACCTGGGCACCAAGGGCGGCCTGCTGACCGACGAGCACGCGCGGGTGCTGCGCGAGGACGGCTCGGTGATCGAGGGCTTGTACGCCGCCGGCAACACGTCCGCGTCGGTGATGGGTCACACCTACCCGGGACCGGGCGCGACGATCGGACCCGCCATGACCTTCGGGTACGTCGGCGGCAGGCACGCGGCGGCGAAGTCCCCGACGCGGGGCGTCTGAGGGCCCGACGGAGGCTCCGGCGGGGTGCGCGAGCACGGGGGGCGGCGCACCCCGCCGGCGTGTTCGGGTGATGCTCGGGCGGCCGTCTCAAGTCGTCGGGCGCGCGGCCGATCTGGTGGCGGGAGGAAGTCTGCGACATGCCCCGTCCGGGTGATCCGGACGAGACCGTGGACTCCGTATCCTCCCCGCTCAGAAGGTCCTTTCGTGGCACGCGACGCCCACCGCCGGCACTCGCCGGTCCGGGCGATGAGGGGAACCGCGCACATGCTGATCGTCGGCGTCGTCGACCCGGACGGTGGGGGCGACCTCGGAGCCGTCGCAGCGCGGGCCACCCAGCTCGTCGCCCAGGGTGCGGACCTGGTCGACGTCGACGTCACGGTCGGCGGCGTGCAGCCGCTCGACATCCGCCGCACCGCGCGCCTGGTCCGGCGCCTCGTCGGCGAGGGGATCCCGGTCGGGGTGACGACGACCAGCGCGGACGTCGTCGTCGGCGCGGTCGACGCGGGTGCGCGCGTGGTGTTCGACCCCTCCGGTGGTGCGCTCGACCTGTTCATGCCGCGGATCGTCGCCGCGGCCGGCGTGCAGTACGTGCTGGGCCAGTCGGTGGCGCGCGCCCGCGCGCTGCGGCCGGGTACCCCGTGGGAGTTCCGCGACCTGGCGCTGGAGCGGGTGCGGACGCTCGTCGACCACGGGGTCGACCCCGGCCTCGTCGTGCTGGACTCCGGGGTGGGGCTCTTCCTGCGCGGCGACGAGGAGTGGCCGATCTACGACCACCTGCAGCACCTCGGCGGACTGGGCCACGACGTGTTCGTCGACGCCTCCTGGCCTGCCGTCTTCGCGGGGGAGACGTGGTCACTGGACGCCGGCGGTGTGACCGACGACGACGACGCGACGGCCATCGGGCTGTGCGTCGTCGCGGCGTCCGCGAACGCGTGGGGCGTCCGGGTGAGCAACGTCGCCCGCGCGGCCGCCGTGTTCGGTGGGCGCTCGGCGCGGGCGCGTCACGGGACGAGCGTTTCGACTCGGTAGACTCTGCGCGCTCGCAGGGGTGGACAACGACGCGCTCGCGGAGCGCCGAGGAGGGCACGTGGCCGAGGTACTGCCGTTCCGGACCGCACGCCGGGGTGGCTACGACCCCGAGGACGTCGAGCGGGCGCTGACGGAGATCCGCAACCGGGTGGCGTCGCTGGAGCAGGAGCGTGCCACCGCCGAGGCGAGCCGGCAGGCCGCCGAGGCCAGCCAGGCCGCTGCCGAGCGCACGATCGACCGTCTCAACCGAGAGCTCGCCGAGGCACGCAGCGCCGCCCAGCGAGCCCACTCCAAGCCGACCTTCGCCGACCTGGGCGCCGCGTTTGAGCAGACGCTGCGGCTGGCCGAGGAGCAGGCCGCCAAGATGATCCGCGAGGCGTCCGCCGAGGCCAAGGCACTGCGCGACGGCGCGCGAGGCGAGGCCGACGAGCTGCGCCGCACGTCGACCCAGCAGGCCGAGGCGATGGTGCAGGAGGCCGAGCAGAAGGCCGCCGAGCTGCGGTCCAGCGCCGAGCGCAAGGCCGCCGAGATCGAGAACCGCGCCGAGGCGTCGCTCGTCGAGGCGCGCACGACGACGGAGGAGGCGGAGCTGCAGGCCGCCGGCATCCGTGCCGACGCCGAGCGCTACGCCGCCGAGACCCGCGCCAAGATCCACGCCGAGATCGAGGACGCGAAGGCTGAGGTCGCGTTGCTGCGCCAGCTCGCCGAGCGCGACGAGCTGCGGGTGCGCAGCGAGATCAAGGTGCTGCAGGACGAGGCCGAGCAGGAGCGGATGTCGCTGCACAACGAGGCCACCAAGCAGGTGCAGCGCCGCCAGGACGAGGCCGACCGGATGCTCGCCGACGT
>CAZFTZ010000149.1:0-8176 GCA_964521875.1 uncultured Cellulomonas sp.
GCCCAGGTGGTGGCTGGTGCCGTGGACCATCCAGCGGCGGTGGAGCTGGGCGTCGGGGTCCAGCGACTCCTCGACGGAGACCGGCAGCAGCCCCCACTGCGCCACCCGTTCGGCGATGACCTCCATCGCCGCGGCGTGCACGTCGCGGAACCGGATGCCCGGGCGGATCACGGCGATGGCGGCGTCCGCCGCGTCCAGCACCGCCTGGTAGACCTTGCGCTGCGCGTCGGTGTACGTCCCGCTGACGGGGATGGTGCGCGTGACGTCGGCGGTGTAGAGCGAGTCGGCCTCGACGCCGGCGTCCAGCAGCAGCAGCTCGCCGGGGACGACGGCGCCGTCGTTGTCGGTCCAGTGCAGCGTCGTCGCGTGCTCGCCGGCGGCGGCGATGGTGTGGTAGCCGACGTCGTTGCCCTCCTGGCGGGCGTGACCGAGGAAGATGCCCTCGACCACACGCTCGCCGCGCCGGTGCCCGGTGGCGGCGGGCAGTGCGCGGACCACCTTCTCGAAGCCGGCGATGGTGATGTCGACGGCCTGCTGCATCTGGTCGAGCTCGTAGGCGTCCTTGACGAG
This sequence comes from uncultured Cellulomonas sp., assembly GCA_964521875.1. Lineage (GTDB taxonomy): Bacteria > Actinomycetota > Actinomycetes > Actinomycetales > Cellulomonadaceae > Cellulomonas. The sequence continues at coordinate 571 of CAZFTZ010000149.1, forward strand.
GCGCAGCTCGGAGAGCGCCTCGGCCAGCCGCTCGTCGGCCCGCCCGGCGGCTTCGTCGGCCCGGATCTGCTCGACGACCTCGTCGACCGCTGCGTCGACGTCCTCGACGAGCAGCAGGCGTACGCCGTCGGCGCCGACGTCCTTGGCCAGCGCGTCGCGCAGGTCGTCCAGGTGGGCGGTGGCGATGCCGGTGAGCGTCGCGACGTCCTCGAGCGCGGGGCGTGGGCCGACCCAGAACTCGCCGTGCGCGCTGTCGGCGAAGAACTCCTCGGTGTCGCGGCCGGCCGGCGGCTCGAGGTAGAGCACCGCGTGGTGGCCGGAGCCCCCGTCGCCGGTGCCGTCCGCGACCGGGTGCAGTACCAGCACCGCGTTCGGCTCCTGCTCCATGCCGAGGCCCGTCAGGTGCGCGAACGCCGCGTGCGGGCGGAACCGGAAGTCCGTGTCGTTGCTACGCACCTTCGGGGTCCCGGCGGGGACCACCAGGCGCCGGCCCGGGAACTGCGCGGAGAGCCGAGCCCGACGAGCGGCGGCGAACTCGGCGGCGGGCGAGCGCGTCACTCCGAGATCCGGCCGCGCCCCCCAGCCGGACGTGACGAAGTCGAGGAAGCGCCGCGACGTCGGGCGCAGCGAGCGGTTGCCGCCGCGGGCGGCCAGGGGCTGGTCGGTCTCGGGGGAGTCGGTCACCTCGCCATCCTCCCACCCGGTCGCTCACCGGTCCGCCGGGCGGCTGCGGACCCGACGAGGGCGGGCGCTACCGTGTCCCGCGTGCGCATCGACCTGCACACCCACTCGTCGGCGTCCGACGGCACGCAGTCACCGGCGGAGCTGGTGCAGGCGGCGGCGGACGCCGGCCTCGACGTCGTCGCGCTCACCGACCACGACACCACCGCCGGCTGGGCAGAGGCGGTCGCCGCGGCTCGGACGGCGGGCGTCGCGCTGGTGCGCGGCACCGAGGTGTCGGCCCGCTCGCGGAACGTGTCGGTGCACCTGCTCGCCTACCTCCAGGACCCGGCCTCCCGGCCGTTGGCCGACGAGCTCGCCCGCGTCGTCGACTCGCGTGTGCACCGTGCGGAGCGGATCGTCGACGCCCTGGCACGGGACGTGCCGATCACGTGGCAGCAGGTGCTGGACCAGGCCGGGGAGGGCACCGTCGTCGGGCGGCCGCACATCGCGGATGCGCTCGTCGCGAACGGCGTGGTGACGGACCGCGACGCCGCGTTCGGCACCTTGCTCGACTCGCGCGGCCCCTACTACGCGCCGTACTACGCGCCGGACGCGGCGCACGCCGTGGAGCTGATCCGCGGCGCCGGCGGCGTGCCGGTGTTCGCGCACCCTGGCGCGGACGGCCGCGGGCGCATCGTGGCGGACGCGGTGTTCGACGAGCTCGCGGAGGCCGGCCTCGCCGGGCTCGAGGTGTTCCACCGCGACCACGACGAGGCGCAGCGGGCGCGGCTGTCCGCGATCGCGGAGCGACTGGGGCTGCTCGTCACGGGGTCGAGCGACTACCACGGTGCCGGCAAGCTCAACCGGCTCGGGGAGAATCTGACGTCGCCGGAGGTGCTGGTGGAGATCGAGGAGGAGGGGACGGTCGAGGTGGTCAGGCCGTGATCGACGTCCAGCTCTTCATCTCGGTGTTCGTCACCCTGTTCGTCATCATGGACCCGCCGGGGACGGTGCCGATCTTCCTGGCGCTCACCCGGTCGATGACGCACCACCAGCGCACCCGAGCAGCGTGGCAGGCGCTCGCAGTGGCGTTCGGCGTCATCGTCGGCTTCGCGCTGTTCGGGCAGCAGGTGCTGAGCTACCTGCACGTGTCGCTGCCCGCGCTGCAGGCCTCCGGCGGCCTGCTGCTGCTGCTCGTCGCGATGCAGCTGCTCACCGGCAAGGACCAGGGCGCCACGCCGGAGGACGTCGCCGTCAACGGGAACGTCGCGATGGTGCCGCTCGGCACGCCGCTGCTGGCCGGCCCCGGCGCCATCGTCGCGACGATGGTGTTCGTGCAGCAGGCGAGCGCGGCGTCCGACTGGGTGGCGCTGGCGCTCGGCGTGGTGCTGGTGCACGCCTGCCTCTACCTGGCGATGCGGTTCGCCACCGCGGTGCACCGCGTGCTCGGCGACTCCGGCACGCTGCTGGTGAGCCGGATCGCCGGTCTCCTGCTGGCGGCCATCGCCGCCCAGATGCTCGCCGACGCGGTCCTGGCCTTCGCCCGCCAGGTGTAGCCCTCCCCGGTGCGCCGGGCGCGAGCCCTTGCGCCGAGCGCGCACGTCCTGTGCGCCAACGGGTGCGCGCTCGGCGAAGTGGTGGTGAGTCAGTCCGTCGGGGTGGGGGCGGACGACGAGCCGGAGCCGCGGCGGTGACGACGACGGCGACGACCGCCACCCTCGCCCGTGGACTCGGCCGCCGACGACTCGCGGGTGGGCCGCGGGGACTCCTCGGGCGTCCCGGTGGGACGGCCGGACTCGGTGCCGCGACCCTCGCCGGAGCGGTCCTCGCCACGACCACGGCCGCCACGGCCACCGCCGCGGCCGCCCTCGCCTCGTCCGGAACCGCGCTGGCCGCGGCCTGCCTGACCGTGACCGCCCTGGCCACGGCGCTCGCCGTGCCCACCGCCGGGCTTGCCGACGTGCTTGCCGGTCTCGCCGAGGTCCTCGATCTCCTCCGCCGCCAGGCCGGCGCGGACCTGCTTGTCCTTCGGCAGCCGGCCGGTGACGCCCTGCGGGATGTCGAGGTCGGTGTAGACGTGCGGCGAGGACGAGTAGGTCTCCACCGGTTCGGGGATGCCGAGGTCGAGCGTCTTGTCGATCAGGCCCCAGCGCGGCATGTCGTCCCAGTCGACGAACGTCACCGCGGTGCCGGTGTTGCCCGCGCGGCCGGTGCGGCCGGTGCGGTGGAGGTAGATCTTCTCGTCCTCCGGGCACTGGTAGTTGATGACGTGCGTGACGTCCTCGACGTCGATGCCCCGCGCGGCGACGTCGGTGGCGACCAGCACGTCGACCTTGCCGTGGCGGAACGCGCGCAGTGCCTGCTCGCGGGCGCCCTGGCCCAGGTCTCCGTGGATCGCACCGGCGGCGAAGCCGCGCTCGGTCAGGTCGTCGGCCACCTTGGCGGCGGTGCGCTTGGTGCGGGCGAACACGATCGTCAGGCCGCGGCCGCGCGCCTGCAGGATGCGGGCCAGCAGCTCGACCTTGTCCAGCGCGTGCGCCCGGTAGACGACCTGCGTGATGTTCTGCACCGTCTGGTGCTCGTCGCCCGGGTCGGTGGCGCGGATGTGCGTCGGCTGCGTCATGTAGCGGCGCGCCATCGCGACGACGGCGCCCGGCATGGTCGCCGAGAACAGCATGGTGTGGCGGGTGGCGGGCGTGGCGCCGAGCAGCTTCTCGACGTCGGGCAGGAAGCCGAGGTCGAGCATCTCGTCGGCCTCGTCGAGCACGACGGTCCGGGCGTGCGCCAGGATCAGCGCACGCTGGTTGAGCAGGTCGATCATCCGGCCGGGCGTGCCGACGACGACCTCGGCGCCGCGGCCGAGCGCCTCGACCTGGGGCTCGTAGGCGCGGCCGCCGTACACCTGGACGATGCGCACGCGGCGGCCGGCCGCGGCCATCGCCAGGTCGCCGGCCACCTGGACCGCCAGCTCGCGGGTGGGCACGACGACCAGCGCCTGCGGCTTGCCGGGAGCGGAGAGCTCGTCGTACCCGGGCTCGCCCGGGGCCACGACGTGCTCCAGCAGCGGGATGCCGAAGCCGAGCGTCTTGCCGGTGCCGGTCTTGGCCTGGCCGATGATGTCGTGCTTCTGCAGGGCGACCGGCAGCGTCATCGCCTGGATGGGGAACGGGTTGATGATGCCGCGCTCGGCGAGCGCGGTGACCGTCTCGGGACGGATGTCGAAGTCGCCGAAGGAGGCGTCGACCGCCTGCACGGACGCGGCGGCGCGGGAGGCGGCGCCGACGGGCGTGGGGACGGCGTCGGCGGCGGTGTGATGGGTGTCGATGTCGGCGCCGACCGCGGTCGGCTGCTCGCTGATGGTCACTCAGGAACCTTCACGGCAAGGGTGGCGGAACGGCGGCGACCGGACCCGGACCGCGCACGGCGGCCTCGCGACCCGGTCGCGGCGGCGTCGCCACGCGGGTTGGCCGGCAGCCGATCGTGAACGTCGTCTCGCACGCGAACGTGGGGTGCGAGGTGGCCGTGCAGGCCGTGGAAGCAGGACGACCGGGCAACCGATGTACGCGCGCAGTCTACCCGAGGTCGTCCGACGACCTCCGAACGGGCGGTGGACACGCGGGACCTCCCCGCGCACGCCCGACCTGCGGGTGAACGGACGGTGACGATCCGGGGCCTCCGGATCGACGCCACGGGGCTACCATCCGTCAATGGCCAACGCCTCCACGATCGCCGACCCCTCCACCGCGATCGAGCTGCTGGGCCTCGCCGCCCAGGTGGAGCACACCCAGTTCACCCGCCTCGCGGCATACTCGCGGGTCGCGCCCGGCACGGCCCAGCGCATGGCGCTGGCGCGGTGCGCGGTGCAGCGGGTGGCGGCGTGCGAGCGGCTGCTGGACCGGATCACCACGCTCGGTGGTGACGCGGAGGAGGCGATGGCCGCCTTCTCCCACGTGCTCGACGGGTTCGACGCACGCACCACCTCGACGTCGTGGGCGGAGCGGCTGCTGGTCCCGTACCTGGGCTACGGCGTGGCCGACGACTTCTGCCGCCTGGCGGCGGACGGGCTCGACGAGGAGTCCCGCGCGCTGCTGTGCGACGTGCTCGCGGACCAGCAGTCCGCGGACCTGGCGATCAGCGAGCTCGACGACGTGACGGCGCGCGACCACGTGCTGGGCGCGCGGCTGGCGCTGTGGGGCCGCCGGCTGGTGGGCGAGGCGCTCACCGTGGTGCAGAACGTGCTCGAGACGAAGCCCGGCATGGAGCACCTGCTGGGTGTCCAGCGCGGCGCGCTGTTCGGCAAGCTGACGGCCGAGCATGCCCGCCGGATGGGCCGGCTGCGGCTGACGGCCTGAGCGTTCAGGTCCTACAGGGCGCCGAAGCCGACCCGGGTGCGGGTCTCGGCGCCGATCTCGACGTAGCCGATGCCGGCGGTCGGCACGATGATGCGCCGGCCGTGGTTGTCCACCAGCTCCAGCGCCGGCTTGCCCGCCAGCGCGGCGGCGACCGCCGCCGCGACCTCGTCCGCCGACTGGTCGGAGTCGAGGGTGATCTCGCGGGGCAGGTCCCGCACACCGATCGTGATCTCCACGCCGCCGGCCTCCTTGTGCTCGTGGGGTGTGCGTCGATCCTAGGTCGTCGGACGACGGCTACGTCGTCGGGTGCGAAGGCTCTGAGCGAACGAGCCCGGCGACGCCCGCCCAGGCCAGGCGTGCGACGAGGTCCGCGGTCTCGTCGCTGCTGGGCGCGCTCGGCTGGCGCAGCCGGTGGATCGCGGCGCCCTGGGCCATCGCGACCAGCGCGACGGCCACCGTGCGCGAGCCGGCCGGCGTCAGGCGGGTGACGTGGGTGAGCACGTCGGCGATGCGCTGGGCTGCCTCGCGGGACGCGCTCTCGACGCGGGCGCGCACGTCGGGGTCGTGGGTCACGTCCGACTCGAAGAGCAGCGTCGACGCCTCGCCGGCGGCGTCGACGAAGGTCACGTAGGCCCGCACGATCGCGGCGACGACGTCGCGGCCGTCGCGCTCGTCGTCCGCGGTCCCCTCGACCACGGGGCGTACCGCCCGGTCGATCGTCGCCAGCAGCTCCTCGCCACGCTCGTCGACGATCGCCAGGTAGAGGTCGAGCTTGGACGGGAAGTGCCGATACAGCACGGGCTTGGTGACGTGCGCGTGCTCGGCGATGTCGTCCATCGAGACGTGGTGGTAGCCCTCGGTCGAGAACAGCCGCTGGGCGACGGCGAGCAGCTGGCGACGGCGCTGCTCGCGCGTCGGACGTCCCGCTGCCCCGTCAGGGTCCACGGGCCGATGCTAGCCAGCGGGGGCGCGCCGGGCCGGTGGTCTCGGGGTGTGGGCGGTCGGTGGTGAGATCGGCGCATGCCGTTCCTCGCGAGACCGCGACCCCCGGACACCCGCGGTCCCGGTGCCCGCGTGGTGCTCGACGCGGACCAGCGCGCGGTGGTGGAGGCGGTGGTCGGGGGGACCGATCCGGCGCTGCTCGTGCTCGGCGCGCCGGGAACCGGCAAGACGACGGTCGCGCTGGAGGCGGTGGTCGCGGCGGGGCAGACCGGTCTGGCGCCGCAGGACGTGCTGGTGTTGGCCGCGACCCGCCGGCTGGCGGCGGACCTGCGGGACCGGCTGGCGGCGCGGTGGCCGCACACGGCGGGCCGCCCGCTGGCGCAGACCCCCGCCGCGGTCGCGTTCTCGGTGCTGCGCACGCGGGCGTCCGCGCTCGGCGAGCCGGCACCGGTGCTCGTCTCCGGCCCGGAGCAGGACCGGGTGCTGGCCGACCTGCTCGCCGGGCACACCGCCGGCGAGGGGGTGCCGATCGACTGGCCGGTGTCGGTGCGGCCGGACGCGCTCGGGCTGCGGGCGTTCCGCGACGAGCTGCGGGACCTGCTGATGAGGGCGGCGGAGCGCGGGCTGGAGCCCGCCGACCTCGCCCGCCGGGGGCACGAGCGGCACCGGCCGGAGTGGGTGGCCGCGGCGCGGCTGTACCAGGAGTACCTCGACGTCACGTGGCTGCGCACCGGCACGCCGGACCTCGGTGCGCGGCTGGACCCGGCGGTGGTGGTCGACGAGGCGGCGCGCGCGCTGCTGGCGTGGGACGAGGAGGTGGAGCGCGTGCCACGGCCCCGGTGGCGGCTGGTGGTGGTCGACGACCACCAGGAGTCGACGGCGGCGACGGCACGGCTGCTCCGCGTGATGGCCGACGACGGCGCACGGCTGGTGCTGCTGGCAGACCCGGACGCCGCGGTGCAGACGTTCCGCGGTGCGGACCCGGCGCTCGTCGGGCGGGCCGCCGCGAGCGACCGGGCAACCGGGGCGTTCGGCGCCCGGGTGACCACGCTGCGCACGGTGTGGCGCCACGGGCCCGCGCTGCGCGCCGTGGTGCGCCACGTGACGGAGCGGATCGGCGTGGTGGCGGGCGCCGAGCACCGGGGAGCCCAGCCGTCGCCGCAGGTGGCGGACTCGCCGGCGCCGCAGGTGGCGCTGCTGACGGCGCCCGCGCAGGAGGCGGCGTACGTCGCGCACGTGCTGCGGGAGGCGCACCTGCACGGCGGCGTCGCCTGGGGGGACATGGCGGTGGTCGCGCGGTCCGGCGACCGCGTGACGTCGCTGCGGCGGGCGCTTGCGGTCGCCGGCGTGCCGGTGAGCGTGCTCGGCTCGCAGGTGCCGCTGCGCGAGGAGCCGGCGGTGCGCCCGCTGCTGGACGTGCTGGCCGTGGTGACGGGGCGCGTCGAGCTCGACGCGTCGGTCGCCGCGGGGCTGGCGCTGTCGCCGGTGGGCAGCCTCGACGCCGTCGGGCTGCGCCGGGTGCGGCGTGCGCTGCGCGCCGAGGAGCTGGCGGGCGGCGGCGGGCGGGCGAGCGACGAGCTGCTGGTCGAGGCGATCGAGCACCCGGGCACGCTCACCGGGCTGCGGCCGGAGGTCGCGCGGCCGGTGCA
>CAZFTZ010000150.1:0-6212 GCA_964521875.1 uncultured Cellulomonas sp.
GGGGGGGCGGCCGCTCCCGCCCTCGGCGTGGGGCGGTGGCGGTGGGGCGGGCCCCCCCCCCCCGGCCGCCCCCCCCCCTCGACCGGGTGAATCCGAGCCGCGGTGGTATCCCGGGCACGTCCCGGTGCACCTTTCCCACGATGACGTGGAGGGGGCGGGGGAACATGGACGAGCTCGAGTTGCGGGTCGACGTCACCGACGACGACATCCGGTTCGCGCGCCGACTGTGGCTGGCGGCGCTGGACGACCCCACCGTCCCCGAGGACCGCACGGCACGGCTGCACGAGGACCTGCGCCGGCTGATCCACGCGCAGGCGCAGCAGATCGCCGACGAGTTCCGGGCGGCGCAGCGTGCGACGCACCGCGCCGTGGTCGAGAACCTGCGGGCCCGCCGTCACCCGACGGCCGCCACCGACTGAGCGCGGGGCAGGCCGGGCCCGGCGGGGCCAAGGTCAGTGCTCGCGGTAGTCGAAGTGGTCGAACGTCGCCACCTCGCGGTAGCCGGACAGGTCCACCGCGGCCAGGCCGACGTAGGCGCCGGTGAAGAACCCGCCGTAGCTCTGCACCACGTAGTCGTCGGAGAGGATCTTCGCGTCGAGCTCGACGCCCGTGCCCTGCCAGGTCCGGCCGTCGAACGAGTACTCGTACGTGTACCTGCCGGTGCGAACCGCGGTGCGCAGGTGCACCCACTCGGCGCCGTCCGGCACGACGATCGCGTCGTCGCGCAGGTAGGAGCGGTAGCGGCCGCGGTCGTTCTCGGCGACCTCGATCACGCGGCCCTTCTTCTCGTCCCACGTGACGAAGACCCACGACCAGTGGTCGCCGTTGTAGAAGTTCGTCAGTCCGGCCATCGCCTGGTACGTCGTCGGGTCGAAGCGGACCGCGGTCGTCGCGTCGAACTCGAACGCCTGCCAGCGGCGGGCCACCAGCGACAGCTCGTGCCGGTTGGCCAGCGAGCCGCGCCCGACGAGCTCGAGGCGCCCGCCCCCGACCGTCCCCATGGCGGCCGTGAACGGCACGCGCAGCGTGTTCCAGTCGAGACCCAGCTCACCCGCCTCGAACTCGTCGTGCTGGGAGTGGTCCGCCGGGGCCACGGTGGCGATCGCGTCGTCGGGCGCCGGGACCTCCACCAGGCCGTCGGGGCCGCCGACGACGCGCGGCCACCCGTCCGCGTCCCACTCGACCTGCTGGATCGACGTCTCACGGCCGAGCGTGCACCAGCCGCGCGGGGCGTCGTCGGGCTCCTGCTCGTGGCGCCACGGCCGGGCGACCAGCGACGCGTAGTACCACTGGCCGCCGGGGGTGTCGACGAGCGCGCCGTGCCCCTGCTTCTGGAGCGGGAAGCCGGGGGTGTCACGGTTGGTCAGCAGCGGGTTGCCGGGCATCGTCCGGAACGAGAGCGCCTCGAGCGACCGCGAGCGGGCGACCGTCTCCTGGTGGCCCCAGTCGGTGCCGCCCTCCGCCGCGAACAGGTAGTACCAGCCGTCGATCTTGTACAGGTGCGGTCCCTCGACGAGACCCACCTCGGTGCCGGCGTAGATGGTGCGCTGCGTCTTGCGGTCCGGCTCGAGCGTGAACGGGTCCAGCTCGGTCAGCGTGATGCCGTCGAACGCGTGGTGGTACTCGCGGTGGTCCCAGGTCTGCTGCACCAGGTACTTGCGGCCGTCGGTGTCGTGGAACAGGCTCGCGTCGAAGCCGACGCCGTTGAGCCGCACCGGGTCCGACCACGGGCCGGTGATCGACTCGGCCGTCGTCAGGTAGTTGGTGCAGTCCTTGAACGCGCCGGTGACCACCTTGACGTCGGTGTAGACCAGCCAGAACTTGCCGTCCGCGTAGGACAGGTCGGGCGCCCAGATGCCGCCGGAGTCCGGGTTGCCCACCATGTCGAGCAGCCGCGGGTCGTCGAGCACGTTCGCGACCACGTTCCAGTGCACCAGGTCCTGCGACGCGTGGACGCGCACGCCGGGGAACCACTCGAACGTCGACGTGGCGATGTAGTACGTGTCGCCGACGCGCACCATGCTGGGGTCCGGGTGGAAGCCCGGCAGCACGGGGTTCGTGATGGTCATGGCGCGGACGGGGCCGGCCCCTTCGAACGACACAGCTCAACTCCCTTTGCGTGCGGGCCGAGGGCCCATCATTCACCTGCACGTGACCCGCGGCCCCGTGCCTCGCGGCGGCAGGGACCGGGCCACGTCAGCCCTTGACGGCGCCTGTCAGGCCACCGACGATCCGGCGCTCGAACAGGCTGAAGAACCCGAGCGCGGGGAGCATCGCCAGCGACGTGAACGCCAGGATCTTCGCCGTGTCCGCCGAGTACGGTCCGGACGCGAACGTCTGGACCGCGAGCGGCAGCGTGTACGAGTTCGGGTTGTTGAGGATGTACAGCGGCAGCATGTAGCCGTTCCAGCTCCCGACGAACGCGAGGATGCCGACGGTGATGACGCCCGGCATCGACAACGGCACGACCATCCGGAAGAAGAACCCGAACCGGCCGCAGCCGTCGATCTCGGCGGCCTCCTGGATCTCGTACGGGATGGCGCGCAGGAACGGCACCAGGATGATCACCGTCGTCGGCAGTGCGAACGCGATGCCCGGCAGGATGATGCCGCCGAGCTGGTTCATCAGGTGCAGCGTGCGGATGAGGATGTACAGCGGCGTGATGGCCACCGTCATGGGGAACATCAGGCCGGCGACGAACAGCGTGTAGAGCGCCCCGCTGCCGCGGAACGAGTACCGCGCGATGGCGAACGCCACCATGAGGCCGAGCACGACGGTGCCGATCGTGGTGAGCACGGCGGCGATGGTCGAGTTGAGGAAGGCCCGCCAGAAGGTGGCGTTGGTCAGCACCGTCCAGTAGTTGTCGCCCTGCCACGGGTGGGGCCAGCCGGACGGGTCGGTGGTGATCTGGGCGTTGCTGCGGAAGCCGCCGACGACCACGTACAGCACCGGGGACAGCATCGCCGCGACGAACAGCAGCGCGACGACGTAGATGACGGGGTTGCCCCAGTCCAGGTTCCCGGCCTTGCCGCTCCTGCGGCGCTCGGCGACGACCTCGGTCTCGTCGACCGTGGCGAGCATCGTCATCGGGCCCTCCCTCCCCCGGTGAGCGCGCCGGCCGTGTCACGTCGCAGGACGAAGCGCTGGTAGAACAGCGCGACGACGAGCGAGATGAGGAACATGACGACGGCGACGGCCGAGCCGTAGCCGAAGTTGCCGGACACGCGCCCGTTCTGGTTCATGTAGGTCGCCATCGTCGAGATGCCGGCGACCGAGGCGATGTACTGGCCCCAGATGATGTAGACGATGTCGAACAGCTGCAGGGCACCGAGGATCGACAGGAACGCCCAGATGCGGATCGTCGGGCCGAGCAGGGGCAGCGTGATGCGCCGCTGGATCTGCCAGTAGGAGGCGCCGTCGATCGCGGCCGCCTCGTTGAGCTCGTCGGGGATCCCCTGCAGGCCGGCGAGCATGAGGATCGTCGCGTACCCGATGTACTTCCAGGTCAGGATGATCATCAGGGTCCACAGCGCCAGGTTGTGGTCGGCCAGCCAGTTCTGGTCGAGGAACCCCAGGTGCCAGCGGACCATGAGCGCGTTGAACGCGCCGTTGCCGCCCAGCAGCAGGCTCCACGCGATGCCCGCGACGGCCTCGGAGATGACGTAGGGGACGAAGATCAGCACGCGGATCAGCGACTGGCCGCGCATCTTCTTGTTGAGCAGCAGCGCGAACACGATCGCGATCGGGCCCTGGATCACCAGGGACAGCAGGACGATCTCGACGTTGTGCAGCAGCGCCTGGTGAAACAGCGGGTCCCCGAGGATCACCTTGTAGTTCTGGAACCAGACGAACTTGCCGGTGATGGACGGGCTGCCGAAGCCCTTCCACTTGTAGAAGCCGTAGTAGGCGGCCATGAACACCGGCAGGATCACGAACGTCACGAAGACGATCACGGCCGGCGCCGAGAGCGCTGCGATCTCCAGACGGCCCACCCATCCGGAACCGCGACGGCGGCGCCGGGCAAGCCCGGACGGGGGCAACGCCGAGGCGCTGCCCCCGTCCGTCGAGAGATTCACGGGCGAGCTCACCGCGACCGGTGCCTTCTCGCGAGTGGAATCAGTCATGGTGCTTCAGCTCAGCCCTTCGCTACCGCGTCCTGGACGGCCGTGATGATGCCGGCCGGGTCGGTCTGGCCCGAGAGCATGTTGACGACGCCGGTGTTGAGGGCGTTGCCGATGTTCTGGCCGAGCCGGGTGTCGAGCCACAGGGACACGAAGCCGGCCTTCTGGTACGCCGCGGTGACGTCCTTCAGGGCGGGGTCGGTGACGACGTCGGCGGCAGCGGAGCTGGCCGGCGGCGACGAGGCGGCCGTCGCGTAGGCCTCCTGGATCTCCTTGCTGGCAAGGAAGTTGAGGAAGTCGGTGCAGGCCGGCTCGGGGGCCTTGGCGGAGCAGCTGAAGGCGTCCACGCCGGCCATCATGGCCGTCGGGTCGCCCTGACCGCCGGACACCGTCGGGAACGGGAAGAAGCCGAGGTCGGGAAGGTTCTTCTGGTCAGGCGTCAAGGAGCCGACGACACCCGGCTCCCAGGCGCCCATGAGCTCCATCGCGGCCTTGTGGTTCGCGAGCAGACCGGCCGACGAGCTCGCGCCCTGCTGGGCGGAGGTCGTCAGGAAGTCGGCGTTGAACGGGTCGGTCGCGGCGAAGGTCTGCAGGTCCTGGCCGGCCTTGAGGAAGCACGGGTCGGACAGGTCCTGGTCGGACGCCGCCTTCTCCAGGGTGTCGGACGAGCACTCCCGCAGCGCGAACCAGTAGTACCAGTGCGCCGCCGGCCAGGCGTCCTTGCCGCCGAGCGCGATCGGGGTGATGCCCGCCGCCTTGAGCTTGGCGACGTCGGCGTTGAACTCGTCGAGCGTCGTCGGCGGGGTGGTGATGCCGGCCTGGGCGAACAGGTCCTTCGAGTAGAAGAGTCCACCCGGCAGGATGGTCATCGGCATCGCGTAGACCTTGCCGTCCAGCGTGTCCGCGCCGAAGGCACCCTCCGGGATGTCCGGGGCGTCGATCTTGTCCGTGATGTCGGCGACGAAGCCGGCGTTCACCATGTCGGCGAGCTTGCCGCCGCCGCGCTGCAGGAAGACGTCGGGGGCGTCGCCGCCGTTGAGGGCCGTCTGGAGCTTGCCGTCGAGGTCCTCGTTCTGCACCGGCACGACGTTGATCGTGACGTTCGGGTGGACCTCCTTGTACGCGGCGACGGTGTCGGTCCAGAACTGCGGACCCTTGCCGGTCGTGTTGTTCTCCCAGACGGTCAGCGTGGCCGTGTAGTCCTCCGGCGCCGCGCTGGTCTCGGTGCCGCCGGCCGACGTGGTGTCGCCAGTGGGGGTGTTGTCACCCGAACCACCGGAGCACGCGGCAAGCCCGAGAGCGATCACGGCCACGGCGGCCGTGATCGCGAGGGACTTCCTCGCATTCATCAGATCTGTCCTCCTCGTTGAGACACTGACAAACCGGCGACCGCCCGTTGCGGGGGATCCCGGCAACTGCGACAGGCACCCGGGCGCCTTGCCCTCTCGGTCGTGAACTGCTGTGCGTCCGGCGCCCCGCGTCCCACGTCCACGACGACGCGGCACGTCCTCGCTGACGGTCGGTGGGGGCCCGACGAGCGTCAGACTGCACCCGGATGGAAAACGATGTCAAACGTTCTCGATAACGATTTAGGTACCAGCGTCGATCGTTATCGACAACGTTCTCCGGTGGCTATGCTGCGTCCGTGGCACAGCGGGTCACGATCACCGACGTCGCCCGGGCCGCGGGCGTGTCGGTGTCGACCGTGTCGAAGGTGATCAACTCGCGTGACGGCGTCGCACGCGAGACGTACTCGCGCGTCAACTCCGTGATCGACGAGCTCGGCTACGAGGGCAGCCTGGTCGCGCGCAGCCTGCGCTCGCACCGGACCTGGGTGATCGGCATCCTCGTCGCGGAGTTCGAGCCGTTCAGCACCGAGATCCTCAAGGGCGCCGCGGGCGCCCTCGCCGACTCCGAGTACGACGTGCTCGCCTACACCGGCGGGCGTCGCAGCGGTGGCACCGGCTGGGAGAAGCGCTACCTGTCCCGGCTGTCCGGCACGCTCATCGACGGCGCCGTCATCGTCACGCCCACCGTGGTCGAGGCCGAGGCGGTCGTCCCGGTGGTGGCGATCGACCCGCACGCCGGCCC
>CAZFTZ010000151.1:0-25884 GCA_964521875.1 uncultured Cellulomonas sp.
ATCGCGCCGAACCCGGCCGAGCCGCCGGTCCTGCCGGCGGCGAAGATCAGCCCCCCGACCACCACCACCCCGCCGAGCGACGCGGTAGCCGCCAGGAAGCGGCGGCCGCGCGGCACCTAGCGCCGCCCGACCAGCGCCAGCAGCACGGCCCAGCCGAGGACCGCCACGGCGGCACCGGCCATCATCGCCACGAGAATCGCCCCCAGCGCGGCGTACTCGCCCTCCTGGTGGCTCGTCAGGCCGACGGCGAGCGCCGCGGCCAGCGCCACGGCGCCGACGACGAGCACACCGACGACCCAGAATGCGACGTACCTCGCCGCCGGCTCACCAGCGATGGTGGACGTGGAACCGGATGGACTCGTCGTAGATCCTCTCCAGGCCGGTCAGCGTCTCGCGGTCCAGCGAGGGCAGCTCGGCGGCCTCCGCGTTCGCCCGCGCCTGCTCCGGCGACCGCGCACCGGGGATCACCACGGACACCCCCGGCTGGTCGACGATCCAGCGCAGCGCGAGCTGCGCGGTCGTCGCACCCGCCGGGGTGAACGACGCGACCTCGCGCGCCGCGACGACACCCACCTCGTACGGCACGCCCGCGAACGTCTCGCCGACGTCGAACGACTCCCCGTGCCGGTTGAAGCTCCGGTGGTCCGAGGGCGCGAACTCCGTGTGCTCGTCGTACTTCCCGGACAGCAGGCCGGAGGCGAGCGGGACGCGCGCGACGATCCCGACCCCGGCCTCCCGGGCGGCCGGCAGCACCGACTCCAGCGGCTTGCGCCGGAACACGTTGAGGATGATCTGCACGGTCGCGACGTTCGGGTGGGCGATCGCCAGCAGCGCCTCCTCGACGGTCTCCACCGAGACGCCGTAGGCGGCGATCCGCCCCTCGGAGACCAACGTGTCCAGGTCGTCGTACGTCTGCTCGCGCCGGTAGACCTCGGTGGGCGGGCAGTGCAGCTGCACCAGGTCGAGCGTGTCGACGCCGAGGTTCTCCCGCGAGCGGTCGTTCCAGCGCCGGAAGGCGTCCAACGAGTACGCCTCCGCGACGTGCGGGTCCGCGCGGCGGCCCATCTTCGTCGCCACCGTGATCCCCTCGCGGCCACGGTCGGCCAGCACGCGCCCGACGAACTTCTCGCTGCGCCCGTCGCCGTACACGTCCGCCGTGTCGAGGAACGTCACCCCGGCGTCCAGCGCGGCCGTCAGCACCGCCTGCGCGGTCTCGTCGGCCACCTCGCCCCAGTCCGCGCCGAGCTGCCAGCAGCCCAGCCCGACGACCCCCACGGAACGGCCCGTCCGGCCGAGCGTCCTCGTCTCCATGCGGCTGAACCTACCGCCCGCCCGGCAACGCCCTGCTCGGTTCACGACCGACGACGACGTAGGCTCACCGAGGCCACCACCGCCACCGACGCGCCACCCGCCGAGGAGAACGATGAGCACCACTGCCCCCGGGGCGACCCCCCGGCACTACCTGATGTGCGAGCCGACGTACTACACGGTCTCCTACGAGATCAACCCGTGGATGCACCCGGACCGTGCGACGGACACGCAGCGGGCGGTGGAGCAGTGGCGGCGGCTGCGCGACGTGTTCGTCGACCTGGGCCACACCGTCGAGCAGATCGACCCGCTCCCGGGCCTGCCGGACATGGTGTACGCCGCCAACGGCGCCACCGTCGTCGACGGCATCGTCTACTCGGCCAACTTCCGCTACCCGCAGCGCCGCCCCGAGGCGCCCGCGTTCGAGAAGTGGTTCGCCGACCACGGCTACGTCACCCACACCGCGCAGAAGGTGAACGAGGGTGAGGGCGACATGCTCGTCGTCGGGCAGATCCTGCTGGCGGGCACCGGGTTCCGCAGCGAGCGCGCGGCTCACTTCGAGGCGCAGGAGCTGTTCGGCCATCCGGTGATCTCCCTCGAGCTGGTCGACGCGCGCTACTACCACCTCGACACGGCGCTGGCGGTGCTGTCGAGCTCGGCGGCCGACCCGCAGATCGCGTACTACCCGCCGGCGTTCTCCACCGGCTCGCAGTGTGTGCTCAAGCAGCTCTTCCCGGACGCCGTGCTGGCCGACGACGACGACGCGGCGGCCCTGGGCCTCAACATCGTCAGCGACGGGCAGCACGTGGTGCACGCCCCCGCCGCCACCCACCTGGCCGGCGAGCTGCGCGAGCGCGGCTACGAGACGATCGCGGTCGACAAGACCGAGCTGCTCAAGGGCGGCGGCGGCGCGAAGTGCTGCACGCTCGAGATCCGCGAGCGTCCCGCCACGGCATGACCGGCCCGGTCAGCTGCTGAACTTCACCGCGCCGTAGAGCCAGCCGCCGGCGGTCGCCCCGCCGACCTTCATCGTCGAGACGTCGGTGCGCAGCATCTGCGCGTTGTGCGCCGCCGAGTGCGACCAGGCGTTGAGCAGCGACTGCACGCTGCCCGAGGTGCACCCGACGATGTTGTCCTGGCCGGAGTGCCAGATGCCGCCGGACGCCGCCATGTCCTCGGCGTGTGCGACGAGCGTGCCGGAGCGGACGATCGCCAGCGCCGGCAGACCGTTCGACTGCCGGTAGGCGTTGATCGCGGCGCCGATCGCCTGGACGCTCGACTCGCCGGCCGCGGCACCCACCGGGGCGCCCGGGCACACCAGGCCACCGGCCGGGATCGCCTGCTGCGCCCCACCGCTCGGGCTGCTGCTGCCCTGGGTGCCCGACGAGCCCGAGGGCTTGGTCGTCGTCTTCTTGGCGGACTTGGGCGTGGCCGCGGCCTTCGCCGCCGCGTCCGCCGCTGCCTTGGCCGCCGCGGCGTCAGCGGCCGCCTTCTGCTCGGCCGCGATGCGCGCCTGCTCGGCGACCTGCCACGCAGCCTCGGCGTCCTGCGCCGCCTTGGCGGGGCCGGCGACCCCGGCCGCTGCCACGGTGAGGGCGGTGAGGCTGGCGGTCGGGTCGGCGGCGGTGCCGCTCGCCAGGTCCACCGCGGACCTCAGGCCGGCGAGCAGCGCCGGGTCGGCGTGCGGGGCGGCGGCGAGCTGAGCGGTGCCGCTGTCGGCGGCGGCCTGCGCCGCCTGATGCGCCGAGGTGAGGGCAGCGGTCCAGGCACCCTCGCCGCTGCGCTGCACCGCGTCGACGGTCCCGGTGCCCGCGAGCTGGGCGTCCAGTGCTGCGGCCACGCGCACGTCGGCGGCGCTGCGTTCCGCGACGCGCACCGACCGCTGGTGCACCACCACCGCGCTGCCACCGACCAGCGCGGCCGTGACGGTCAGCGACACGGCGACCAGTGCGGTGCGGCTGCGCCGGCGCTCCGGCTGCTGCGGCGCGGGAGCGGGCGCCGGGGCCGGCGGCTCGGGGATCGTGCCGCGCTGTGTCGGCACGTGGTCCATGAGCTGCCGGCGCGTGAGGCGGCCGACGGTGACCGGCTGTGCCTGCTCGGCGGGTGCGGCCTCCGGCGAGACCTTCTGCTGGGGGAGCGACGTCGCGACACGCCGAGCAAGCGCCATGACGCCGCCTTCCCACTGTCGAGGTGTATACGCCTCTGGGTCATCGGCAGCCATGGACTCCGACTGAAGGGGCGAATCGCCCTTTCTTCGCATCCGTCGCGGCACGGGGAGCGACGGTACGGACCTGGTCAGGTGCCCCCGATGGGACTTGTGGCCTAGGCGCTGGGCTCCAGCGTGGACACGGCCGCCTCACCGGCGCAAACGGAGCGAGTCCGGCAATTCACCTGATCGGGTGATCTTCGGCCGCCCGCTCCGACCTCCGGAACCGGTGCGGCGGCCCGCCAGGGCTCTGACGGCCGAGAAGACCTACTCCTCCGGTTGCGCGTGCTGGTTGACCACCATCACCGGGCACTGCGCGTGGTGCAGCACCGCCTGGCTCGTCGAGCCGAGCAGCAGGCCGGCGAACCCGCCCCGCCCGCGCGAGCCGACGACGAGCAGGTCGGTGCGCTCCGAAGCCTCGGTGAGCAGCTGGGCGCCCGTGCCGTCGCGCACCGTGCGCTTCACCGACGGCGCGCCCGGCTCCCCGGCGGCGACCCGGTCGATGAGCACGTCCAGCGCCGCGGCGACGTCCTGCAGCACCTGGTCGTGGTCCACCGCGGCCGGCAGCCACGCCAGCGCACCGGTCCCGGCCGTCACCGGTACGCCGGTCACCGCGACCAGCTCGGCGTCCCAGGCCTTGGCCTCGCGGATCGCGTGCCGCAGCGCCAGCTCGGCCGCCGGCGACCCGTCCACGCCGACCACGACCCGGTGCACCGGCCGCACCACGAGCGGTTCCTCGTCGGGCGCGGCGCCCTTGGCCCTGCGCCGCGTCGGGACCACCACGGTGGGGCACTTGGCGTGCGCCGGCAGCGCGGAGGAGACGGTGCCGAGCAGCCGCTCGGCGAACCCACCGCCGCCGCGCGTCCCGACGACCGCCATCGTCACCCGTGCCGACTCGTCGATGAGCACCGCCGCCGCGTCCCCCACCGTGACGTGCGACGAGACGGGGACGCCAGCGTCGGCGACGTGCGCCACCGCGTCCGCCACCACGGCCTGGGCACCGGCGCGGATCGCGGAGTCGTCGAGAGCGGCATAGCCGCCGTCGAGCGAGGCCGCCGCGAAGGACGGCAACGCGTACCCGCAGACGAGCCGCAGCCCGAGCCCGTGGACGCGGGCCTCCTGCGTCGCCCAGTCGAGGGCGTGCAGGCTGGCGGCCGAACCGTCGACCCCGACGAGAATCTCCGCAGAGCGCGTCATAACCCCATCGTGGCACGGACTTGACGAAACGATGGGTGAACCGCGTCCCGTGCGTCAGGCCGCGAGGTAGCGGCTCCACGACGGCTCGGACCGTGCGGCGGCCGCGCCCAGGGCCACCGACCAGCGCGGCGCGCGAGGCGTGAACGGCAGCTGCCAGCCGATCTCGTGGAGCAGCCGGTCCGCCTTGCGGTGGTTGCACCGCACGCACGCCGCCACGACGTTGCTCCACTCGTGGCGTCCGCCGCGCGAGCGCGGCAGCACGTGGTCCACGGTGTCGGCACCGCCGCCGCAGTACGCGCAGCGGTGGTTGTCGCGCTGCAGCACGGTGCGCCTCGTCGGCGGCACCGCCCGGCGTTGCGGCACGTGGACGTAGCGCGTGAGGGACAGCACCACGGGAACGGGAAGGGCCGCACGCTCGGAGTGGAGCATGCGGCCCTCGGATTCCAGGATCGTCGCCTTGCCGGTCATGACGAGCACCACGGCGCGTCGCAGGCTGACGACGCAGAGTGGCTCGAGGCTCGCGTTGAGGAGCAGGGCCCGGGCGGGGCTCCCGCCCACCGGACCGGCCGCGCCCTCCCCCTCGGGGGTCCACTCGGGCGCGGCGACGATAGATGGTGGCGTGGCGTCGGTCGTCAGCACGGCGTACTCCTGACCTCGCAGGTCGGGCCGGCTGGCTGCCGGCCCGTGCACAGGCACTTCGCGTGATGCAGGAACAGGGTAACCGCGCCGCGGGACGACCCAGGGACGACGAAGGCCCCGGCGCGACGTGTCGCCGGGGCCTTCGCCTGAGGATCCGTGCTGGTCAGCTGACCCGGATGTAGATCGGGCTGGACTGCCAGATCGCCCGGAACTGGATCGTCTTGCCGGGCCGCGGGGAGTCGATCTCCATGCCGTCACCGGCGTAGATCGCCACGTGGCCGGGGGTGTACATGATGTCGCCGGGCAGGGCGTCGGCAGCGGAGACCCGGGTGCCGATGCTCGCGTAGGCCGACGACGAGCGCGGCAGGCTGATGCCGAGCTGCGCGTACACGTACTGCACGAAGCCGGAGCAGTCGAAGCCCGCCGGGGTGTTGCCACCGGACCGGTACGGGGTGCCGACGTAGCGTGCCGCGATCTCGAGGACGGCGTTCCCGGACACCGACGGCGGGGCCGGGGTGTTGGCGACCGCGCGCTCGGCCGAGCGGCTCGTCTTCGTCGTCGTGCTCGTGGTGGCCTTCTTGGCCTTGACCGGCGCGGGCGGCGCCGGCTTGACCGGCGTGACGTCCGGGACGTCGACGGACCACTCCGCGGTGGCGGGGGCGGTGACGACGGGAGCCAGCTCGAGCTGGGCCTGGGCCTGCGCGGCGAGCGCGGCGGTGTCCACCGGCGGGAGGCCCACGGCGCTGCCGCTGGCAGCCGAGGCGGGGGCCGCTCCGATCGCGGAGACGATCAGCCCGGAGGAGGCAGCCACCACGGCGGTGCGGCGGCCGACGACCTGGAGCTGGGACGTTGCGGTGGACGTGAACTGCGTGAGGGGGGTCGACGGGCGCGTCGCCGCGCGATGCCGGCCGTGTGACGTGCGTACGGACAAAAGGTTGCCTCTCCGTGCGCCTACGAGGTCAGCTGTCGGGTTCGGGTGGGAGATCACCCGGCCGTCCGGTCCGAGGACCGTGCGACTTCACCCCAAGGACGCCGTCTCCGACGCCCGCGATTGGGTCCCCCGCTCCTG
Organism: uncultured Cellulomonas sp.; assembly: GCA_964521875.1. Lineage (GTDB taxonomy): Bacteria > Actinomycetota > Actinomycetes > Actinomycetales > Cellulomonadaceae > Cellulomonas. The sequence continues at coordinate 6,420 of CAZFTZ010000151.1, forward strand.
CCGGCGAGTCGTACGGACCCCGTGCGGCGGCAGGATTCGGCAATCCGCCCGGGGGCTGTCCGGAGGAGGGTTCCGAGCAGCGGATCGACCGTACCCGACCGTTCGTCCAGTTGTCACGTTCCGGTCACGAACATGTTCACGTGTCCAGAACGCCCCGACCTGGGCCTTCGTCGGGCCGCGCGACGAAGTGGGACTTAGGTCACATCGCCTCGACGAAGATGTGCCGCGCGACCTCGTCCGGGAGGTCCAGCACGGAGTCGGACCCGGGCGTGCCGACCGTCACCGTGCCGTCCGTGCGGTCCACCGACACCCGCGCGCCGGGAGTGATCCCGGCCTCCGCCAGCCGGCCCAGCAGCTCGGTGTCCACCTGCACCGGCTCGCCGATGCGCGCCACGACGGCCACCGTCCCGTCGGTCGGCGCCTCCGGGTCCACCAGCGAGATCACGCCGTCGAGGAAGCCGGCGACGGGCGTCGTCTCGCCGATCTCGGCCAGACCGGGGATGGGGTTGCCGTAGGGGTCGGAGTGCGGGTGCTCCAGCAGCGACGTCAGCTGCTTCTCCACCTGCTCGCTCATCACGTGCTCCCACCGGCACGCCTCGTCGTGCACCAGCGTCCAGTCCAGGCCGATGACGTCGATCAGCAGCCGCTCGGCCAGCCGGTGCTTGCGCATCACGCGGACCGCGCGGGCCATGCCGAGGTCGGTCAGCTCGAGGTGGCGATCGCCGGCGAGCACGACGAGCCCGTCGCGCTCCATCCGGGCGACGGTCTGCGACACGGTGGGGCCGGAGTGGCCTAGGCGCTCGGCGATCCGGGCCCGCAGCGGCGTGATGCCTTCCTCGGTGAGCTCGTAGATCGTCTTGAGGTACATCTCGGTCGTGTCGATCAGGTCGCTCACGCGGTTCGCCTCCCTGTGTCAGGGCGCGGCCGCCCTGGTCCCAGGGTAGTTGCCCGGCGCCGCCTATCCTCGGGCTCATGGCCCCCGATCTGCGCATCCCCGCCGACCTGCTGCCGTCCGACGGGCGCTTCGGGTCGGGGCCGTCGAAGGTCCGCCCGGAGCAGGTGGCGGCGCTGGCCGCCGCCGGCACCACGCTGCTCGGCACGTCCCACCGGCAGCGGCCGGTGCGGGCGCTCGTCGGGCGCATCCGCGCCGGGCTGTCCGCGCTGTTCGACCTGCCGGACGGGTACGAGGTGGTCCTCGGCGTCGGCGGCTCCTCGGCGGTCTGGGACGTCGCGACGTGCTGCCTGGTGGAGCGACGGTCCGCGCACGGGGTGTTCGGCGAGTTCGGCGCCAAGTTCGCCGGCGCCACCGCCCGGGCGCCGTTCCTCGACGAGCCGTCCGTGGCGCAGGCCGAGCCCGGCGCGCTGGCCGTCCCAAGCGCCGTCGACGGCGCGGACGTGTACGCCTGGCCGCACCACGAGACGTCGACCGGCGTCATGGCTACGCTGCGGCGCGACCCGCGCTACGGCGACGCGCTCGTCGTCGTGGACGCGACGTCGGCGGCCGGGGCGCTGCCGGTGGACGTCGCCGCGACCGACGTCTACTACTTCGCGCCGCAGAAGGTGCTGGCCTCCGACGGCGGGCTGTGGCTGGCACTGGCCTCGCCGGCGGCCCTCGAGCGGGCCGCGCGGATCGAGGCGACCGGGCGCTGGGTGCCCGAGTTCCTCTCCTTCAGCGCCGCGGTGACCAACTCACGTCAGGACCAGACGCTCAACACGCCGGCGATCGCCACGCTCGTCCTGCTCGCCGAGCAGCTCGACTGGATCCTCGCCAACGGCGGGCTGTCGTGGGCCGCGGGCCGGTCCGCGAGGTCCGCGGAGTACCTGTACTCGTGGGCGCAGGCGCGGGACTGGACCTCGCCGTTCGTGGCCGACGAGGCGGCGCGCTCGACCGTCGTCGGGACGGTGGACCTCGACCCGGGCGTGGAGGGAACCACGGTGTCCGCCGTGCTGCGCGCCAACGGCGTCGTCGACGTGGACCCCTACCGCAAGCTCGGCCGCAACCAGCTGCGCGTCGGGATGTACCCGGCGGTGGAGCCCGACGACGTGCTCGCGCTCACCGCGTGCGTCGACTGGGTCGTCGAGCACCTCTCCTGACGGCGAGGCGGCCCGGGGGCCGTCCCCCGGACCGCCTGCCGCTCGTCTCGCCGCCGCGTCGACGGCGCGCTCAGCGTTGCGCGGCCCGGTGCCCGCGGCGCCGCACCAGGAGCAGCACGCCGCCGAGCGCGACCAGCGCGGCCGCCGCCATGCCGAGGTGCAGCACGTCGGAGCCGGTCATCGCCAGCACGGCGCTGCCCTCGGCATCGCCCTCCGCGAGCACCTCGGTGGTGGGCGGGCCGGCACACGGCGCGGCGGCTTCCGGGTAGTAGGCCGTGATGGTCGCTGTCGGGTTGACGTGGAACGTCAACTGCACCTGCGGGCGCACCCAGTCCCACTCGTCGTGCTCCACCCAGACACCGTCGACGAGCGACCAGCCCGGCCAGTCGGTCGCGTGGCCGTCGGCGTCGACCTCGGCGCCCGGCCACATCACCGAGCCCGTCAGCGGCAGGTCCGCCATCGTGTAGTGCTTGCCGTTCTCGTCACCCCAGACGAGGGTCGTGGTGACGTTCGGCGTGCCCTCCGGCTCGAGCGAGTAGTCCAGCCACGGGACGTCCCCGCGGCAGACGGTCTCCGCCTTGAGCACAATCAGCTGGCAGACGCCGGAGACCTCGTAGCCCGCCTTCTCGTCGAGGCACGCGAAGCCCGTGGGCCCGGCGCTCGTCGACGGGGACGGCGTGGGCGTCGGGTCGTCCGCCAGGGCCGGGCCCGCGGTCATGACCGACACGACGAGCAGGGCGGCGACCGCGGTAGCGCGGCGAGTCAGGCGAGACACTGTGAGCTCCGGTGGTCAGCGGGACGTTGGTCCAGATTGTGCCGCTTCCAGATCGGGCAAACGGGTGACTACGGGGTGAATCGGACAATTCACCCGGAGCAGCGGGCGGTCTGCAGACCGGCCGAGGTCAGCGTCGGCGTGCTCCACACCTGCAGCTGCCCGTCCCGCACCGGCACCTGGGCCCGGTAGGTCACGGACTCCCCCGGCGCCAGCCGCGCGGTCACGGTCTGCACCGCGCGCCCGTCGAGGGTGCCGGTGGTGCCGGAGACGAACTGACCGGCGTCCCCCAGACCGAGCGCGTCCAGCCGCGCGCCCTGCGGCGCGAAGACGCTGACGTTCGTCGCCAGGTCGCCCGCCGGCAGGCCGGCGGCGTCGATGCCGACCACCCACCACGGCAGCGTCGCGACGTCGTCCGGCGGCTCGTAGTCCAGGTCGATGCGGACGGTCGCCGTCGGGCTGTCGCCCGTGCACTGCAGGTCCTCGACGGTCACGGTGGTCGACAGGTAGTAGTCGAGCTTGCCGCCGGTGCCGTCGTCGAGGAAGACGCCGACCGCGTCGGGGTACGGGCCGGAGAGGAAGGCGCCGCCGACCGACGCAGCCCGCAGCTGGGTCTCCTCGTCGTCGTGCGCCGACCAGACCCGGACCCGGCCCTCGCCCGCGGCGCCGGCCGCCTCCCGCACCAGCGTGCGGGGGTCGGCGTCGCCACTGGTGACAGCCTGGAACAGGGTGGCGGCAACCTCGCCGAAGAAGGCGTCCGCCTGGTCGCGGTCGAGCTCGAGGTACGCGTCGTGGAGCAGCACCGACGCCGCGCTGTCCGCGTCCAGGGTGACCCCGGACGGCGTCGTCACCGCGCCGGTGGCGCGCATGACGTCGGCGGCCGCGACGACGTCCGTGGCGATCACGCCGTCGATCTGCTGGCCGGTGTCCTGGGTCCACCGGGCCGCGAGGAGCTGCGCGGCGCGCGGGAAGTCGGGGGTCAGCAGCGCGTCCTGCACGTACCGGCCGAGGCGGTCGGTGAACACCTGGTCCTCCTCGGCCGTCAGCGGCAGCACGGGCTGCTCCAGCCCCTGGAAGTCACCCGTGCTGCGCTGGTCCACCAGGCGCACCGACGACCCGTCCACCTGCAGCACCGCGAACGCGCCGACGATGCCGCCCTGCGCGCGCAGCTCGGCCGAGTTGAGCGAGGCGAGCAGGTAGGTGCGGGGCTCGTCGGACCCGAGCATGCCGGGCAGCACCGCGGCCAGGTGCGCCACGGTGTCCGCCGCCGGGCCCAGGCCCGCGAAGTCGTCCTGCACGCGCTCCACCGGCCCGACGAGCCGCGACACCAGGCCGTCGGTGTCGATCGCGGCCACCGCCCGGGCACCCGCCGCGACGCGCTCGGCGGCGGCCTGCACGTCCGGCGCCGCGGCCGCCAGCGGGGCGAGGTCGAGCCCGCCGTCGCCGGAGCCGAGCATGCCGTCCACGGCGTCCAGCACCGGGTCGGCGGCGGTGACGACGTCGTCGAGGGCGACCGTGACGGTGCGGACGGCACCGAGCTGGTGGCCGGCCCACGGCAGCACGGTGGCGGCCCGCCACACCGGGTCGTCGACGGCCTGCCGGGCCGTGTGCAGGTGCTCGTGCGCCTGCGGCAGCGCGGCCTGCAACGCCGAGAGGTCGCCGTCGTGGGCCTGCTGCGAGATGGTCTCCAGGTCGTCCTGCGCGGCCATGAGGGCGCGGCCCGCCTGGGCGACACGGAACGCCAGCCAGGCGGCGGCCAGGACGAGCACGACGACGACACCGGCCACGGTCAGCAGCACCCGGCGCCGGGTGCGGCCGCGGCGCGGGGTGCCGGCCGGGCTGCCGGGCTCGTCGGGCTCGGCCGCATCGGCTCGTTCGCCGGGCGGGGCGTCGGCGGCGCCGGGCTGCCGGTCGTCCGCGTCCGGGTGCGAGGTCACCGCGCGATCGTGACATATCGGACGGGCGCCACGGCCGGGCTCGGCAGAGTTCACCCGACGTCAGGCCGCGGTTCCTGCTCCGACGTCCTCGGGCAGCGGCAGCTTGTCGCGGTTCGGGTACGTCACCAGCAGGTGCGGTCGCTCGTCGGGCCGGAACCTCACGTGCACGTCCATCGACCGGCCCACCCACAGCAGCGCGGCGACCGCGACCAGCACGGCGGTGATGCCGCCGACGCCGATCGCCCAGCGCGCGCCGAACTGCTCGCCGATCCAGCCGACGATCGGTGACCCGATCGGAGTGGCGCCCTGGAACACCATCATGTAGAGCGCCATCACGCGCCCGCGCATCTGCGGCTCGGTGCTCATCTGAATGGTCGCGTTGGCCGCGGTCATCATCGTCAGCGACGCCAGCCCCACCGGCACGCACAGGATCGCGTACGTCAGGTACGTCGGGGCAACGGCGAGCAGGCACGCGGCGACGCCGAACCCGGCGGCGGCGCCGACGACGAGGCGCACCCGCGGGTGCTCGCGCCGTGCCGCGAGCAGGGCGCCGGACAGCGACCCGATCGCCAGCACCGAGCCGAGCAGGCCGTACTCGCCGGCGCCCTTGCCGAACACGGTGCGGGCGATGAGCGCGCTGGTCATCTGGAAGTTCAGGCCGAAGGCGGAGACGACACCGACCACGGCCATGATGACGAGGATGTCCGGCCGGCGGCGCACGTACGCCAGGCCGGCGCGGATCTGGCCCTTCGAACGGGCGACCGACGGCATCGCGTGCAGCTCGGCGGTCCGCATCGAGGTCAGCGCGAGGATGGTGCCGGCGAACGAGACGGCGTTGAGCCAGAACACCCAGCCGGTGCCGATCGCCGCGATGAGCAGGCCGGCGACGCCGGGGCCGATCAGCCGGGCGGCGTTGAACGAGGCGCTGTTGAGGCCCACCGCGTTCGCCAGCTTCTCCGCGGGCACCAGCTGCGCGACGAAGGTCTGCCGTGCCGGCGCGTCGACCGCGGCGACGCAGCCGAGGGCGAGGGCGAACACGTACACCTGCCACAGCTGCACGTGCCCGGACAGCACCAGGGCGCCGAGACCGGCGGCGAGCAGGCCCATGGCACCCTGCGTCGCGATGAGCAGCTTGCGCCGGTCGAGCCGGTCGGCGAGCACGCCGGCCCATGGCGAGACGAACAGCGCCGGGGCGAACTGCAGGCCGGTCACCACGCCGAGCGCGACGCCGGAGTTGTCGGTCAGCTGCGTCAGCACCAGCCAGTCCTGCGCGACGCGCTGCATCCAGGTGCCGATGTTGGCGACCAGCGCGCCGGTGAACCACAACCGGTAGTTGCGGAACTGCAGGGAGGAGAAGGTGGCGCTCACGATTCCGCCATCTCCTTGAGGAGCAGGGCGGCACGGGTGAGCACGGCTCGGTCGTCGGCGGACAGCCCGGCCAGGCGCTGGGTCAGCCAGGCGTCACGGCGGCGCCGCGTCTCCCTGACCTCCGCCTCGCCCGCGGGCGTCAGTGTCACGACGACCTGCCGGCCGTCGGTCGGGTCCGCCGTCTTGGTCACCAGGCCCAGCTCGGCAAGGCAGTTGACGGTGCGGGTCATCGTCGGCGGCTGGACGCGCTCGCGCTCCGCGAGGCGCCCGGGGGTCATCGGCCCCTCGCGCGTCAGCAGGATCAGCACCGAGTACAGCGGGTACGAGAGCCCGGCGTCGCCGACCTCGAGCCGCAGCCGCCGGTGCGCGCGGCCCAGCGCCTGCCGCAGGTCCGCGGCGAGGGTGGATCGGGGAGTCGGCACGAATCGTTAGCATATCTCATTACCTCAGGTAACGACTCGGACGAAGCGGTCCCCTACGCTGTGCGGATGTCCCGGTCGCGCGCGCTCACGGCCGTTCGTGTGACGTTCGGCTGCTACCTCGCCGTGCTCGGCTGGCTGGTGTTCTCCCCGCAGCCGTCCGACGACTCCGCGTTCGGGTGGGTGCGGCGCACGGTCGCGTGGCTCGCGGGGCACGGCGTCCCGGTGACGTTCCCCGTCGCCGAGGCGGTGGGCAACGTGCTGCTGTTCGTGCCGTTCGGTCTGCTCGCCGGCGTGCTGGCGACGCCACGGCGTTGGTGGGTGGCGCTGGTCGCCGGCTCGGCGACCTCGGCGGCGATCGAGACCATCCAGCTGGCGATCCCGGGCCGCTGGACGACGCTGCAGGACTGGGTGCTCAACACGGCCGGCACCGCGGTGGGGCTCGTCGTGCTCGCGCTCGTCGGGCAGCGCGGTGCGGCCCGCGCCGGGACCGGGGCCGGAGACGACGAAGGCCGGGCCCTGGACCAGGACCCGGCCTCGTCGCGGTGAAGCTGCTCAGCTGACGAGCGTCTGGATGGGCCCGCGCAGGAAGTACACGACGAACAGCACGGCGATCAGCCAGATCAGCGGGTGGACCTGCTTGGCCTTGCCCACCACCGCCTGCAGGATCACGTAGAGGATGACGCCGGCGCCGATGCCCACCGTGATCGAGTAGGTGAACGGCATCAGCACCATCGCGAAGAACGCCGGGATGGCGATCTCCCAGCTCTTCCAGTCGATGTCGAGCACCTGGGTCACCATGAGGAAGCCGACGACGACGAGCGCCGGGGCGGCCGCCTCGGACGGGATGATCGCGACGAGCGGGGCCAGGAAGGTCGCCAGCAGGAACGCGACGCCGGTGACGACGGACGCGAAGCCGGTGCGCGCGCCGTCGCCGACGCCCGAGGCCGACTCGATGTAGCTGGTGTTCGACGAGATGCCCGCGGCACCACCGGCGGCGGCCGCGATCGAGTCGACGACGAGGATCTGCTGCGTCTTGGGCGGGTTGCCCTGGGCGTCGATCAGGCCGGCCTCGGAGCCGACCGCGACCATCGTGCCCATCGTGTCGAAGAAGTCGGCGAGCAGCAGCGAGAAGATCAGCACGATCGCGGTCACCGCGCCGATGTGCGCGAACGAGCCGGTGAGCGAGAAGTGGCCCAGCAGCGAGAAGTTCGGCTTGTCGACGATGCTGCTCGGCCAGGCCGGGACGGTCGACTTCCAGCCGACCGGGTTGTCCGCGGACGCGAAGCCGACCTTGGCGATCGCCTCGACGACGATCCCGACGACCGTGGTGCCCAGGATCGCGATGAGGATCGCACCGCGCACCTTCTTCACCATGAGGATCACGGTGGCGATCAGGCCGATGACGAACACGAGCACCGGCCACGTGGACAGCGAGCCGCCCTTGCCCAGCTCGACGATGGTGCCCGCACCGGTCTGCACGAACCCGCTGTCGACGAACCCGATGAAGGCGATGAACAGGCCGATGCCGACGCTGATCGCCGTCTTGAGCCAGGTGGGGACGGCGTTGAACACGGCCTTGCGGAACCCGGTGAGCACCAGCACCAGGATGATCAAGCCTTCCCAGACCACGATGCCCATCGCGTCCTGCCACGAGGCGTTCGGCAGCGTGGCGATGGAGAACGCGACCACCGCGTTGATGCCCAGGCCGGTCGCCAGCGCGAGCGGGAAGTTGGCCACGACGCCCATGAGGATGGTCATCACGCCGGCGACGAGGGCCGTCGTCGCCGCGATGGTCGCGGGGGCCGCCAGCGCGTTGCCGCCGCTGTCCGTGCCCCCCAGGATGATCGGGTTGAGCACGATGATGTAGGCCATCGTGAAGAACGTGACGAGGCCGCCGCGGATCTCCGTACCGATCGTCGAGCCACGCTCGGTGATGTGGAAGAACCGGTCCAGCGCGTTCGTCGGCCCGTCGCTACGCGTGGGGGCCGTCTGCGTGGTGGGGGAAGACATGGCGGAAGTGTGGCAGACCTGTGATGGCCCGAACGGACGGTTCCAGGAGCCGTAACACGGGGTTAACGCAAGGTCACACGCGGACGTCCGCCTTGGGCGGGCCGGCCTTCCGCAGCACCTGCGAACCGTCGGTGCACGCCACCGAGTCGTCGAACCGCGCCTCGACCGCGCCGCCGCCGAGCTGCGCGGGTCGATAGCCTGACCCTCGTGACGTCGCCCGACCCCATCGAGCCGATCCAGGTCGACCTGGCGCGCGTGGTGGGCGTCGGCACGGCGGCGTGGGGCCTCGCGCTCGTCGTCACGCTCCTGCTCGCGCTCGTCGGGCGGACCGGCTGGACGCCGGTCTGGGTGTGCGCCGTCGGGGTGCTGCTCGGCTTCGCCGGCATCTGGTGGTCCCACGGCCACGACCGGATGGGCCGGCGCCTGCCGGCTCGGCGGTGAGACCAGTGCCGTCCGGGCCGTCCGTCTGGGCCTACGTCATCGGCTGGACCGGGCACGAGGAGCACGCCCGGCAGATCGCCGCCGCGATCGAGGATCACGTCGACCGGCTGGTGGTCGTCTACTCCCACCGGTCGGGCACGCCGCACAGCGGCGCGGGCGAGTGGCGGCAGGTCTCCGACGACCTGTACTACGGCGGCAAGTTCGCCACCGCGCTCGACGACTTCGACGGCGACGTCATGCTGCACGTCCAGGCGGACGCCTCGGCGGACTGGCCCCGCCTCGCCGGCGCCTGCCGGGATGCCTTCGCGACGCGCGAGGGCCTCGGCGTGTGGAGCCCGGTCATCGACTACAGCCCGATGAGCGTCGAGACCACGTCGGTACGGGTCGTCGACGGCATGCACCGGGTCGCCGTCACCGACTCGGTGGTGTGGGCGCTGTCGCGCGAGGTGTGCGACTGGTTCCGCACGCTGGACCCGGGCGCCAACACCTACGGGTTCGGGTTCGAGGGCGTCGCGGCCGCCCACTGCCACGTCGCGGGGCTCGAGGTCGTCGTCGACCCGTCGGTGCCGGTGAAGCATCCGCGCTCGCGCGGCTACGACTCCACCCGCGCCCTGCAGATCGGTACGCAGTGGAGCGGGGCTGCCCTCACCCCCGCCGAGAGCACGGTGCACGAGCTGCTGTGGGCCTACGTGCACACCCGCTGGAACCAGACCTGGCTGCGGCCGCTGCTCGCCATGACCGCGACGACGCTGGCGTCCCGCGTCCGCACGGAGACGACGGCGCGGCTGCGGGCTCTGACGAACCGGCTGCGGCGCGGCTGACACCCGGCGCCTCAGCCGTCGAACCGGACCTCGCCAGCACGGTGCTCGTCGGCCAGCACCACCTCGACCGCCCAGCGCCGCGCCCACTGCCCGGTCGCCTGCGCCAGCCCGGCCGCCAGGCCGGCGGTCGTCACCGCGTGGACGCCGGCCTCGTCGAGCCACCACTCGACCTCGACGCCGTCCACCCGCAGCTCGTCGTGCTCCCACCAGGTGCGGGCCGCCGCCTCGCCGAGCACGGCACGTGCGGCGTCCGGCACCGTCCCCTCGACGGCGCTGCCCGTGACGACGCCGCCCGCGAGCTCCGAGGCGAGCGAGAGGTCGAGGACCTCCGCGAGCGCGGCAGGGTCGTCCCCGCCCGGCACCATCGCGGCGACGTCGGTGCGCTGGCGCCACATCGGGGAGTCGGCGACGGCGGCGTCCTCGGCGTGGACCACGGCCGCGCGGTCGGCGGCGACGAGCGCGACGACGTGCTCCGGCGGTGTCCCCTCGGCGTCGGCGGGAAGCGCGGCGAGCGCCCGCCACACGGCGACGGCGTCGTCCGGCGCCACCGCCCGGCCCGGGGCGAGCGCGTCGAGGACACGGGTCCATCCGTCGAGGTCGAGGTCGGCGAGATCCACCGCGCCCAGCGCGCGCAGCACCTCGTCGTCGAACCCGGCGAGCCGGTCCGGGGCCGGTGGCAGCAGCCCGCCGCCGTGCAGGGCGAACGGCCCGCCGATCGGGCCGTGCGTGCGCAGCCACCACGCGGTGTAGCCGGGCGCCCGGCGGCCGTGCTCGTCGCGCACCGGCTCGACGAGTGCCCGTCGCAACTCCGGGCTGCCCGCCACGAGGTGCAGCACCTCGTCCCACGCACCGTCCGCGACCGCGTCCAGGTCGGCGACCGCCGCGACGTCGCCGACGAACGCACCCGGCGCGAGGGTGTCCGCCAGGTGCCCGAGGTACTCCGGCCAGGCGTCGAGCGCCTCCTCGGGCTCGTCGCCGTCCGGGTCCGCGACCACGTCCCGCAGCCGCACGACGACCAGCTCCGACCGCACGCCGACGGCCCGCAGCACGTCCGGCCCCCAGCGGTCGACCGTCTCGAGGCTCACCGGGGCGAGCACGCGCTCGTCGAGCAGCCGGGCGGCGGGCGAGCCGGGCAGCACCAGGCCCTGGGCAGGGGCCGGCTCCCCGTCCGCAGCGGTGAGCTCGACCAGCCCGAGCCACGGCAGGTCCGGCACGGTGCCGTCCTCCACGGCGCGCCCGACGAGGTCGAGCACGGCATCGGTGACGTCACGGTCGCCCTCGTCCTGGCCCACCACGGCCTGTTTGACGGCGTCCGTGGCGAGCACCTGGGCCGGTGTCGCCGGCTGCGCGCCGAGCCGCTCGAGCACCGGGTGCGCGGCGGCGGGGTCGATGATGCGCACTCCCCATGCCGCCAGCGCGCGCAGGGTCTCCGGTGCCAGCCGTGCCACGTCGTCGCCGTCCAGCAGCAGGGTGCCGCGAGCGCCGCGCACCGTCCGGCCGCCGGCCAGGGGTACCGGCAGGGCGGCGAGGGCCTCACGGGCCAGGGGGTCGTCGGCGGCGGAGTCGAGGGCGGCGTACACGTCCGGGCCCAGGTCGAGCGGCAGCTCGTCGACCACCTCCGCCAGCGGGCGGGTCTCCACCCCGAGCACCCGCGCCGGGGTGGCGTACCGCTCGGGGACACGCACCAGCCCGCCCACGTGCCGCGCCAGCGCGGCGACGGCGCGCTCGTCGAGCTGTGGGTCGGTGGCGACCGCGGTCTGTGGCGCCACCAAGCCGCCACCGGCCGCCGGCAGCAACGGGGTGCGGGCGAGCCGCTCCACGATCCGCTCCACCAGCGCCGTGTCCAGCCGCCCCGCGGTCAGCCCGACCGGCACCAGCGCCAGCGGGTCCGTCACCGTAGTCTCGCCGGAGTCGGGGGTCGTGGCGAGGTCGGCGAGCAGGCCGGCGTAGCTGTCGGCCGCGTGGTCGAGGAGGGCGTCCGTCAGCGGACCTCGCGCGACGTGGCGGCGGGTCGGGTCGAGCGGCAGGGTGGCGACGAGCAGCGCCGGCAGGCTCAGCGGGTCGTCGGTCGGCGTCGGCGCGTGCACCACGCGCGGCCAGTCCTGACCCTGGCGCGGCACCGCCCACGTCACCCGCCACGCGCGGGCGTCCCGCTCCTCCACGGGCCGGTCGGCGAGCAGCGCGAGCGGCAGCTCGCCCTCGGCCGTCCGGACGGTCCAGCGGCGCTCGACGTCGGCGAGGCGCCGCACCCGTTCGTCGTCCTCCACGACGATCTCGACGAGCCCGGGCAGCGCGAGCAGCAGCGCGTCGTCGACCCGCGCCAGCAGCCCCGCCACCTCGTCGGCGGCGACCTCGTCACGCAGCTCGAGCACCACCGCCGTGTCGTAGCCCGTGGGCGGCGCGCCCTCCGCCGGCCACGGCAGCCGCAGCGCCGGCAACGACCCGTCGCGGCGGCGCACCTCCTCGGCGAGCCCCGGCACCTCGGAAGCCGCCGACGCCAGCGCAGCGGCAGTGTCGGCCAACGAGAACCGCACGCCGCCGCTCGTCGACAGGACGCCGACCTCGTCGGACACCGCGCGCACCGCGGCGAACCCGACCCCGAACCGCCCCACGGTGCGCCCGTCTCGCTTGGCCGACGCGCGCATCGACGCCAGCGACCCGACACCCTCGGCGGTCAGCGGCTCGCCGGTGTTGGCAGCGACCAGGACGGCCTTCCCGCCGGTCCGCGCCAACCGGAGCAGCAGCCTGCCGGGGACGCCGGCGCGCACCGCGGCGTCGGAGGCGTTCTGTGCCAGCTCGACCAGCACGCGGTCGCGGTAGTAGCCGCGGGCGTGATCCTCCTCGGTGTTGGCGTCCTCCCGCAGGCGCGGCGGTGAGGCGCGCCACGCCCCCAGCACGGCGGCGCGCACGCCGGCGGTGCCGAAGGCGTCGCCGGTCACGGCTCGGCAGGCTCCTCGGGCTCGGCCTCGACCAGCTCCACCGCGGCGTCGTCGACGATCGGGTCCGGCGCCGGCCACTCGGTCACCGCGGCAACGTCGGTCTGGGAGTGCGCGCCGCAGCCGTGGTCGAAGCTGACGACCTTGCCGTCGTCGGGCGACCACTCGTTGGCGCACACCCCGAAGATCTGCCCGAGCGAGCCCTGCAGCGGGACGAGGAACCCGCACGACGCGCACGGCAGCTCCGACGCGAGCGCGCCGGCGCTCGTCGGGCCGCGCGACCCGCGGTACCAGCGCTGCGCCGCCTCGTCCCGGCCCTGCGGCGAGAGGATCCGCTCGCGCGCCAGCGCCAGCTCGTCGATCGCGACCTCGTCGACCTCGGGGTCGCCGGACGGGGTCCAGCCGGGGGTCAGCCGCGGGTCGTCGGGCCGGAACGGCAGCACGTCGCCGGGCCCGATGTCCCCCGGCCGCAGCCGGTCCGCCCAGGGCACCCACGGCTTGGCGAGGATCGCCTCCGGGCCGGGCAGCAGCGCCGCCTCGCTGACGGAGACGGTGCGCCCGCGCGGCACCCGCGCGACCGTGACGGTCCACTCCCACCCGTGGTAGCCGCGGGCGGTGTTGGCGAACCGGTGCGAGACGAGCCGGTCACCCTCCTCGACGGCGCCGAGGTACTCCCCGACGTCGGCGGGGTCCTCGGCGAGCTCGACCGCGACCTCGCGCGCCAGGTCGACGGCCTTGTCCAGGACGGCGTCGGCCACGCTCAGGCCTCGAGGTCGTCGGCGACGGCGCGCAGCAGCTGCGCGTACTTGGTGGCCCGGTCCTTCTCGGGGTAGCGGCCGCGGCGCAGGTCGTTGCCGACCTTGTCGAGCACCTTGATCAGGTCCTCGACCACGACCACCATCTCGTCGGCCGGGCGGCGCTTCGCCTTGGCGACGGACACCACCGGCTCGAGCAGCGTGACGGACAGCGCCTGCGGCCCCCGGCGGCCGTCGGCGACGCCGAACTCCACCTTGGCGCCGGGCTTCGGCGCGGTGACGCCTGCGGGCAGCGCGGAGGCGTGCAGGAACACTTCGCCACCGTCGTCGCTGGCGATGAAGCCGAAGCCACGTTCGGCGTCGAACCACTTGACCTTGCCGGTCGGCACGGCGCACCCCTTGTCTCGCTGAAGCTGTACCGCCCGAGTTTACCGGTCGGGTGTCGCCCGGCTCCCCGGCTTTACTCGTCGGGGACCGCGGACTCCGAGTGCGGCCGCCCGCTGGCGGGCTCGTGGTCGGTCGTCGCGACGCTGCGCCAGCCGATCCGCTCGTGCGAACCGTCGCAGAACGGTTTGTTGCCGGAGTAGCCGCACCGGCACAGCGCGGCGCGGGTCTCCGTCAGCGAGCCCGCCTCGCCGAGGTCGAGCCGCAAGTCGCCACGCACCAGCAGCGGACCGTCCGGCACCGCCGTGACGGTGGTCACCAGGTCCGGCGCCTCCGCCGGGCCGTCGTCGAGCAGGTAGTGCAGCGCGCCGGTGGGGCAGCGTCGCACCACCTCGGCCAGCAGCGCCTTGTCCGGCTCGGCGTCGGCCAGGATCCACGGCCTGCGGGTCGGGTCGAACACCATCGGCAGGCCCCGCACGCACTCCGCGACGTGCCGGCAGCGGGTGGCGTCATAGGAGACGGTGATGCCGGTGCCGGTGTAGGTGCGCTCGGCCATCACGCCTCCGGCGGCCGGGGCGTGTGCCCGACGAGGTCGGAGTACTCGTCCTCGTGCTTGCGCAGGAACGCGCGCACGTACGGGCAGAGCGCGATCACCCGCAGGTTGCGAGCCCGCACGCTGTCCAGCGCGAACCGGACGAGCTGCGCGGCGATGCCCTGCCCCTCGTACTGCTCGGGAACCTCGGTGTGCGTGAAGACGATCGCGTCCTCGCGTGCCGTGTACACCGCCATGCCGACGAGCGTGCCGTCCGCCAGCCAAGCCTCGAACCGGCTGCGCTCGGGCGCGTCGGCCACCGTGACGTCCATGCCCTGATCGTGCCGTGTGCCCGCCGATCAGGCACTCCGGAGCACCGACGACACCCCTCGACCTGTGGAGGAGGTCGACGGACCGACCGGCCCGGGCCCTACTGTCCGACGAGTGCGCATGACCGACGACTTCGCCCCCAAGACGGCCCGGCTCTACCTGAGGCTCAGCCCTGCCGCCCTGGCGCACCTGCGCCGGGCCGCGGACCTGCGACAGCAGGACCTGACCTCGTTCGTCCTCGGCGCGGCGCTGGACCGCGCCAGCGAGGTCAGCACGGCGGAGCGCCTCGCCGTCGAGCGCCGGGCCCGCGAGCAAGCCCCACGTCCCGAGCCCGACGAGGTGCCCTACCCGGTGATCGTGCGAGACCCGTCCGACCCGGACGACGATCTCTGGGACGACGAGCGCGTCACGCGCGAGCCGCTCGATCTGCAGCCGCTCGTCGTCGAGACGTTGAGAGCGAACCGCCAGCAGGCACGCCAGCCCGCTGCGACGCAGGCTCGTCGCGACCCGGGTCGGCAGCCGGAGGCGGTTGCCGGTCTGCGCGTCCGCATGTAGGGCGTACCTCAGGCGTACGCCCGAAAGGAAGACATCGCCGCGACGCCGACACGCCGTGAGCCGCGGCCGGAGTCGCCGCTCCGCAGTCGGCAGCCGCCGCTCCCCGTGGTGACCGACGGACGCGTGTCGCGGTCAGCCCTCGGCGAGCCGGTCGAGCGCGAGTGCGCCGAGGACGGCCGGGCCGACGGCGAGCGCGTCGTCGGAGAACCGTGCGAGGGCGGAGTGGTTGTACGGCGCGGTGGCCGGGTCGAGCTCCGGTGGGGTGGCGCCCACCCAGAAGAACGTGCCGGGCACCTGCTCCAGCACGTAGGAGAAGTCCTCGGCGCCGAGCACCGGCTGCTCCTCCGGCACGTAGCGCGCGTCGTCGTACATCGCGGTGACCAGCGCGGACAGCCGGGCGACCTCCGGTGCGTGGTTGACCGTCACCGGGTAGCCGGGGATCCACTCGATCGTGGCGGTCATGCCGTGAGCGGCGGTGACGCCCTCGACGACGCGACGGATGCGCTGCTCGGCCGCGGCCCGGTTGGTGGCGGACAGCGTGCGCACGGTGGCGTCGAGCATCGCGTCGTCGCCGATGACGTTGTTCGCCGTGCCGGCCTGGATCACGCCGACGGTGACGACCACGGGGTCGAAGACGTCGAACGTGCGGGTGACCGTCGACTGCAGGGCGAGCACGATCTCCGCGGCGACCGGCACCGGGTCGGCGGCGTGCTGCGGCGTGGAACCGTGCCCGCCGCGCCCGTGCACGGTGACCCGCACCCGGTCGGCCGCCGCGAGCAGCGGGCCGGGGCGGGAGGCCACCAGGCCCTCGGCGAGGATCGAGGCCCGCACGTGCAGCCCGTAGGCGGCCACCACGCGCGGTCCAGCGGCGTCGAGCACGCCCTCGGAGATCATCAGCTCGGCGCCGCCGTCGCCCTCCTCGCCAGGCTGGAACATGAAGACGACGCTGCCGGGCAGCTCCTCGCGCCGGGCGGCGAGCAGCCGGGCCGTGCCGACCAGGCCGGCGACGTGCAGGTCGTGCCCGCAGGCATGCATCACGCCGACGTTCTCGGAGCTGAACGGCTCGCCGGTCGCCTCGGTGACGGGCAGGGCGTCCATGTCGCCGCGCAGCAGCACGGCCGGGCCGGGACGCCCGCCGCGGAGCACCGCGGTGACCGAGTCGAGCTGACGGCCGGTGCTCACTTCCAGCCCGAGCGGTGCGAGCGCCTCGAGCACCAGCGCCTGCGTGCGCGGCAGCCGCAGCCCGATCTCCGGGGTGCGGTGCAGCGTGTGGCGCAGGGCGACGACGTCGGGGAGCTGGGCTTCGGCGTCGGCACGCAGGGCGGCGAGGACGGACGGCTCGAGCGGCATGGGGGGCCTCCGGGACGGGAACGACGCGCGCCACGCTATCGCCCCGGAGACCCCCACCGGCCGTCAGGAGCGAGGCTCGGGCCCGTGCAGCGCACGGGACGCGACGACGAGCGCGCCCGCGATCAGCACGACGTTCTTGACGATGTACTGGCCGGTGAGCGTCGGTCCGGTGGGGCCGAAGACGTCGTGCGGCAGGAGCACGATCGGCGACAGGATGCCGACCTCCGCGGCGGCGAACACGAGCAGGCCGAGCCGGGTGAGCCGCCCGCCCAGGACCAGCAGCGCGCCGGCAGTCACCTCGACGACGGCGGTGACCACCATCGCGGCGTGGCCGCCGACCAGGCCGAACGTGAGCTTGTCGAACGTGCGCCCGACGAGGTCCTCCACCGGGCTGCGCCCGGGGAAGAACTTCAGCGCGCCGAAGACCAGGAAGATCGCACCGAGCGCGACCCGCAGCGCGGGCACGCTCCACTGCTGGAGCGTGGTCTTGAGCGCGGCTTCGGCGCGGGCGGCGGGCGACGGCGTCGTGCCGGTGGTTGCGGTGGTGGCAGTGCCGGTGGCGGCGACGACGACGTCGTCACGGACCAGGAGCGTGGACATGGATGTCTCCTTCGTCAGGTGAGTGGTGTGCCCGCGGGAGCGAGCCCGGGAAGTGAGGAGCACGGCCACCGCCGCCTGATGCACCCGCACGTAAAGTGGTGCGGATGGCCATCTCCGCCTACCTGACCGCGCTGGACGACGAACGTCTCGTCGCCCTGCTGCGCCGCAGGCCGGACCTGGCCACGCCGTCCCCCGTGACGCTCGCCTCGCTGGCGGCGCGCGCGACCTCCCGCTCCAGCCTGGAGCGGGCGCTGGCCGCGGCCGACGCCGCCGTGCTCCAGGTGGTCGAGGCGGTGGTGGCCCTGACACCGGACGGGCCGCCGAGCCGCGAGCGCGTCGTCACGGCGGTCGCCGGACCGACGGGTGGCACCCTCGGCGAGGGAACAGGTGCACACCCGGCCACCGACGGTCCCGACGAGGCGGCGCCCGCCGAGCAGACCCACGACGGCCGGGAGCTGGTGAACCGCGCGCTCGACGACGCGGTCGCACTCGCGCTGGTCTGGCCGGAGGACGGCGGGCTGCACGCGGCACCCGGTCTCGCGGAGATCCTCGGCCCGTACCCCGCAGGGCTGGCCGCGACGTCCCGGCCCGGCGAGACCCCGGAACCGGCCGTCCCGGCAGACCTGGGCGCCGACGAGCGCGCGGTGCTGGACGCCCTGACGTGGGGACCGCCGATCGGTCTGGTCCCACCACCGGGCAACCCCGCCCTGCCCGCCGTCGCGCGTCTGCTCGACGCGGGCCTGCTGGTGCGCGGCGGGCCGCGCCAGGTGGTGCTACCGCGTGCCGTCGCCCTCACCCTGCGCGGCGGTCGCACGCATCGCGCGCCCGCCCACGTGCCGGTGCCGGACCTGCCGGTGCGACCGGCGGCCGTCGTCGCGGCGGAGTCGGCCGTCGCTGCCGAGCGGATGGTGCGGCTCGTCGTGCGCCTGGTGGGTCTGTGGGGCGAGACGCCGCCCGCGGTGCTGCGCGCCGGCGGACTGGGTGTGCGTGACCTGCGCGCACTGGCCCGGGCACTGGACGTCGAGGAGCCCGAGGCTGCGTTCGTCGTCGAGCTGGCCGGCGCGGCCGGGCTGGTGGCCGACGACGGCGAGGAGCGGCCGGCCTTCGCCCCGACCGACGACGCCGACCTGTGGCTGCGCCGCGACCTGGCGATGCGGTGGGCGCTGCTGGCGACCGCCTGGCTTCGCGGCGAGCGCGCGGCGTGGCTCGTCGGGACGCGCGACGAGCGGGGCTCGGCCCACGGCGCCCTCGAGCCCGAGCTGCACCGGCGCTGGGTGCCGCGGGTCCGCACCGCCGTGCTCGACGTGCTGGCGGCCGCGCCGACGGGCACGGCGCTCACACTGGACGACGTGCTCGCGGCGCTGCGGTGGCGCACCCCGCGCAACGTGCCACCCTCCGGCGCGGTCGCCGCCCTCCTCACGGAGGCGACCCTGCTCGGCGTCACCGGCGCCGGCGCGCTGTCCCCCGCCGGGCGCGGCCTCCTCGCCGGAACGGTCCCTGGTGCCGCGGCGCTCGAGGCGTCGCTTCCGGAGCCGGTCGACGAGGTGCTGCTGCAGGGCGACCTCACCGGCATCGTCCCCGGTCGGCCCGGCGAGCGGCTGGCCGCGCTGCTGGAGCGGGTCGCGGTCGTCGAGTCGCGCGGCGGCGCACTCACCGTGCGGTTCACCGCCGAGTCGGTGCGCGGAGCGCTCGACTCCGGTGCCACCGCCGAGGGGCTGCTCGCCGAGCTGGGCACGGTCGCCCGCGGCGGGGTGCCGCAGCCGCTGGCGTACCTGGTCCGCGACACCGCCCGTCGGCACGGCCTGCTGCGCGCCGGCGTCGCCTCGTCGTACCTGCGCACCGACGACCCGGCGCTGCTGGCCGGGCTGCCCGACGATCCCCGGCTGGCGGGCCTCGGCCTGCGCGCCCTCGCCCCGACGGTGCTGGTCGCAGCCGTGCCCCCGGCCGACCTGGTTGCCGCACTGCGCGCGCGAGGGCTGGCGCCGGTCGTCGAGGGACCGGACGGCCTCGTCGTGAACGCCCCGGCCGTCGCCCACCGCACCCGGTCCCGGCCGCGCCGCGAGGAGCACCCGCCGGACGACGACACCCGCCTGGCCACCCTCGTCCGGCGCCTCCGCGAGGCGGAGCCCGGTGCCGGCGTGGCACGCCAGGCGGCGCC
>CAZFTZ010000152.1:0-3818 GCA_964521875.1 uncultured Cellulomonas sp.
CTGTGCCGCACCGAGGGGATCATCCCGGCGATCGAGTCGGCGCACGCGCTGGCCGGCGCGCTGCAGCTCGGCCCGGAGCTCGCCGGCTGGGGCCTGGACCACGACCCGGTGCTGCTGGTCAACCTGTCCGGACGCGGCGACAAGGACGTGGCCACCGCCGCGGCGTGGTTCGGCCTGCTGGACGAGAAGGAGCACGAGTGACCACCGCGGTCGCCTCGCCGGTGCAGTCCCGGCTCGACGAGCTCGTCGACGGCGAGGGCCGGCCGGCGCTCGTCGGCTACCTGCCGGTCGGCTACCCGAGCGTGCCGGGCAGCGCGGACGCGGTGAACGCGATGGTCGACGCGGGCGTCGACGTGGTCGAGCTGGGCATGCCGTACAGCGACCCGGTGATGGACGGCCCGGTGATCCAGCGCGCGGTGCAGGCCGCCCTCGACCGCGGCACGCGTGTGCGGGACACGTTGCACGTCGTCGAGCAGGTCGCGGGCCGGGGCGCCCCGATCCTCGTCATGACGTACTGGAACCTGGTGCTGCGCTACGGCGTCGAGGCCTACGCCCGCGACCTGGCAGCTGCCGGCGGCGCCGGTCTCATCACGCCGGACCTCATCCCGGACGAGGCCGCCGACTGGATCGACGCCTCGGACCGCCACGGGCTGGACCGGGTGTTCCTCGTCGCCCCGAGCTCGACGCCCGAGCGGCTCGAGCTGACTGCCCGTGCCAGTCGCGGCTTCGTGTACGCCGCCTCGACGATGGGGGTGACGGGGGAGCGGGCCACCGTCGGCAGCCGCGCCGAGCGGCTGGTGGCGGACACCCGGGCTGCCGGCGCGCACCGCGTCTGCGTCGGGCTGGGGGTGTCGCGCCCGGAGCAGGCCGCGCAGGTCGGCGCCTACGCGGACGGCGTGATCGTCGGCTCGGCGCTGGTGCGGGCGCTGCTCGAGGCGCCCGACGAGGCCACCGGCCCCGCTGCCGTCGCCACCGTCGCCGCCGGGCTGGCCGAGGGCGTCCGTGGGGCACGCCGATGAGCCTGCTCGCCGAGGTCGTCACTGCGATCCCCAGCCCCTCGCGCGGGACCTGGTACTGGGGTCCGGTGCCGATCCGGGCCTACGCGCTGGCGATCCTGCTCGGGATCGTCGTCGCCTACCTCATCGTCAAACGGCGCTGGGCGGAGCGCGGCGGCGACCCCGAGAAGGTGCTCGACGTCGTCTACTGGGCCGTGCCGTTCGGCATCGTCGGCGGCCGGATCTACCACGTGGTCACCTCCCCGGACGCGTACTTCGGCAAGGGCGGGAACCCGGTCCACGCGCTGTACATCTGGAACGGCGGCCTGGGGATCTGGGGCGCGATCGCGCTGGGCGCGGTCGGCGCGTACATCGGCTGCCGCCGCTACGGGCTGAGCTTCCCCGCGTTCGCCGACGCCCTGGCGCCCGCGCTGCTCGTCGCCCAGGCGATCGGCCGCCTCGGCAACTGGTTCAACAACGAGCTGTTCGGCGGCCCCACGACGCTGCCGTGGGGCCTGCGGGTCTCCGACTCGGCGACGCTCGCCGCCGGGTACCCCGTGGGCACGCTGTTCCACCCGACCTTCCTCTACGAGCTGCTCTGGAACCTGGCCATGGCCGGTGTGCTGCTCTGGGCGGACCGCCGGTTCCGGCTGGGTCACGGCCGGGTGTTCTGGCTGTACGTGCTGCTCTACTGCCTGGGCCGCGGCTGGGTGGAGCACCTGCGCATCGACGAGGCGCACCACGTCCTCGGGCTGAGGCTCAACGACTGGACGTCGATCCTGGTCGGCCTGGGTGCGCTGGTAGCGTTCGTCGTGGTCGGCCGCCGGCACCCCGGGCGTGAGACCACCGTCCTGCTGGCCTCACCGGCAGCGCAGGACGACGAGGAAGCGACCGAGACCGCGCGGTGACACGCCGCGCGCACCGGGCGCACGGGGGGCGGTGCGATGCTGCTCCGGCGTGGACCGGGCGGTAGTGTCGCCCCACTGAGCGGGCCGACGACGTCCCCACACTGAGCCAGGATGACGAGCGGCTCCCGGGACGCCGGGTGCCGCGAAGGGCGGTGCTGATGTCGAGGTCGCGCGTGACCGGCGTGCTGCCGGGCATGCCCGCCGCGACCGGGTTGTACGACCCGGAGGCCGAGCGGGACTCGTGCGGGTTCGCCTTCGTCGCGACGCTGCGGGGTACCCCGGGCCGCGACATCGTCGACGCCGGCCTGACGGCGCTGCTCAACCTCGACCACCGTGGCGCCGTCGGCGCCGAGGTCGACTCCGGCGACGGCGCCGGCATCCTCACCCAGATCCCGGACGCGTTCCTGCGTGACGTGGTCGACGCCGACCTTCCACCGGCCGGCTTCTACGCGATCGGCCTGGCGTTCCTGCCGGTCGACCCCGAGGAGCAGGCTCGCGCGGTGCGCGCGGTCGAGGCGATCGCGGCCGACGAGAAGCTCGACGTGCTCGCCTGGCGTGACGTCGTGGTGACGGCGGACCTCGTCGGGCCCACCGCCCGGGCGTCGATGCCCACCTTCCGCCAGCTCGTCGTCGCCGACCCGTCGCGCGAGCTGTCCGGCATCGACCTGGACCGCCGGGCGTTCCGGCTGCGCCGCCGGGCCGAGCACGAGGCCGGCGTGTACTTCGCGTCGCTGTCGTCGCGCACGCTGACCTACAAGGGCATGCTGACCACCGGTCAGCTCGAGCCCTTCTTCGCCGACCTGTCCGACCCCCGCTACTGCACCGAGATCGCCGTGGTGCACTCACGGTTCTCCACCAACACGTTCCCGTCGTGGCCGCTCGCGCAGCCGTTCCGGCTGCTGGCGCACAACGGCGAGATCAACACCGTGCGCGGCAACCGCAACTGGGTGGCGGCCCGTGAGGGCCAGATGCGCTCGGACCTGCTGGGCGACCTGGCGCCGCTGATGCCGGTGTGCACCCCGGGCGGCTCCGACTCCGGTTCGTTCGACGAGGTGCTCGAGCTGCTCCACCTGGCCGGCCGCAGCCTGCCGCACGCGGTGCTGATGATGATCCCGGAGGCGTGGGAGAACCACGCCCAGATGGACGCGGCACGGCGGGCCTTCTACGAGTACCACTCGACGCTCATGGAGCCGTGGGACGGCCCGGTGGCGATGGCGTTCACCGACGGCACGCTCGTCGGCGCGGTGCAGGACCGCAACGGGCTGCGCCCCGGCCGGTACTGGGTGACCGAGGACGGCCTGGTCGTCTGCGCGTCGGAGTCCGGCGTGCTCGACCTCGACCCGGCGACGGTGGTGACCAAGGGCCGCCTCGAGCCGGGCAAGATGCTGCTCGTCGACACCAGGCGCGGACGGATCGTCGACGACGACGTCGTCAAGTCCGACCTCGCAGCGCAGCGGCCCTATGCGCAGTGGCTGGCGGAGAACGCGGTCCACCTCGAGCAGCTGCCGGAGCGGGAGCACGTCGCGCACTCCACGGCCTCCGTCCGGCGCCGCCAGCGCACCTTCGGGTACACCGAGGAGGAGCTGAAGGTCATCCTGACGCCGATGGGCGCCACGGGTGCCGAGCCGCTCGGGGCGATGGGCTCGGACACCCCGGTGGCCGTGCTCTCGAACCGGCCGCGGCTGCTGTTCGACTACTTCACCCAGATGTTCGCCCAGGTGACGAACCCGCCGCTGGACGCGATCCGCGAGGAGCTGGTGACCGCGATCGGCGGCGCGATCGGCCCGGAGCCGAACCTGCTGACCGACGGTCCCGAGCACGCGCGCAAGCTGTTCCTGCCGTTCCCGGTGCTCGACAACGACCAGCTGGCGAAGATCGTCCACGTCGACCGTTCCCCGGAGTTCGGCTTCAAGGG
>CAZFTZ010000153.1:0-2940 GCA_964521875.1 uncultured Cellulomonas sp.
GTGCCCGGGACGGCCGCGCCGAGCGTCGTCGCCGCCATCGTCGTCGGGATGAGCGAGACGCCGAACGCGTCGTCGGACACCCAGGTGACCGTCAGCGACACACCCGAGACGGCGATCGAGCCCTTCTCCGCGACGTAGCGAACCAGCGCCGCGTCGAGGCCGATCGTCACGTCCTCCCAGCGGGGCCCGGCGACGCGCTCGCGGACCACGCCGACGCCGTCGACGTGCCCCTGCACCACGTGGCCGCCGTAGCGGCCGCCGACCGGCAGCGCACGCTCCAGGTTGACCCGGTCGCCCGGGGCGAGTGTGCCGAGCGCCGTCCGTGACAGCGTCTCGGGCATGACGTCGGCGGTGAGCGTGCCGTCGCCGGTCAGCTCGGTCACCGTCAGGCAGACGCCGGAGACCGCGATCGAGTCGCCGACGTGGGCGTCCGAGGCGACGAGCGGGCCGTGGACCGTCAGCTGCGCGTCGACGCCGTCGTCGCGCAGCTCGAGGGCGGCCACCGTACCGACCTCCTCGACGATGCCGGTGAACATCAGCCTTCCTCCTTCCGGGGCGTCGCGACGACGAGCACGTCGGGCCCCAACGGCTGCACGTGGACCGGGTCCAGGCGCAGCGCCTCGTCGATGGTGGTGATGCCGAGGTCGCCCACCGCGGCACGGCCGGTGCCGAGCAGCACCGGGGCGACGTAGGCGTGCACCTCGTCGACCAGGCCGGCCCGCAGGAACGCAGCGGACAGCGTGGGGCCGCCCTCGACCAGTGCGTGGCGCACCTCGCGGCCGGCCAGCGCCTCCAGCACCTCGGCCGGCTCGTGGCTGCGGACCTGCAGCAGCGGTCCGCCCGGCCCGTGCAGCCGTGCGGCGGCCGGCAGGTCGCGCAGCCCGACGACGACCCGCAGTGGCTGGTGCTCGACGAGCGCGCCGTCCGCGGTGCGGGCGGTCAGCTCGGGGTCGTCGGCCAGCGCGGTGCCGGTGCCGACGACGATCGCGTCGACCTGTGACCGCAGCTCGTGGGCGTGGCGGCGTGCCACCTCGGAGGTGATCCACCGGCTGGTGCCGTCCGACGCGGCGACGCGCCCGTCCAGGCTGGTCGCGAGCTTGAGCGTGACGTACGGGCGGCCGTGCCGCATCGCATGCAGCCACGGCCCGAGCAGCGTGCCGCCCTCCTCCTCGAGCACGCCCATGAGGACGTCCGCGCCGCCGGCGCGCAGCCGGTCACCGCCGCCTGCCGCGACGGGGTTCGGGTCCGGCACCGAGGCCACGACGCGTGCGACGCCGGCGGCCAGCAGCGCCTCGCTGCACGGGCCGGTGCGGCCGGTGTGGTTGCAGGGCTCGAGCGTGACGACGGCGGTCGCGCCGCGCACGTCATGGCCGCGGCCGACGGCATCGGCCAACGCGGCGACCTCGGCGTGCGGGGTGCCGGCGCCGCGGTGCCAGCCCTCGCCGATCGTCGTGCCGTCGCGGTCGAGCAGGACGGCGCCGACACGAGGGTTGGGGCCGTGCGCGGGGCCGCGGCGTGCCAGGTCGAAGGCGTGACGCAGCGCGGCCAGCTCGGCGTCCGAGGCACCTGTGGGCGCGCTCGTCGTGCGCTCGCTGGTGTTGGTCGCCATGTCCTCACCTCCGCGCCGTCGAACGGCACCGGGGCGGGACGGCGGGGACCGAGCCCCGCCCAGCGGTACGCGGGAACCCGCGCACCGCCACGTCTCCTCCCATCCGGACTCTCACCGTCGGTCCCGGAGTTCCACCGGGTCAACCGCCCCCTGCCTCACGGCAGGCGAGCGGGTCGCGGACTGTCACCGCCGGTTCGGACTTTCACCGACCCCGGAGCACGTGTGCTTGCGCCGCCAGTTCTACCACACCCGAACCGGGACTCCGCGGGCCCCGTCAGGCCGGGACCGTCGGCTCGGCGAGCGTGCGCAGGACGGTGATCTCGGCAGCGACGTCGCCGGCGTCGTAGACGGCGGAGCCGGCGACGAAGGTGTCCGCGCCGGC
Source organism: uncultured Cellulomonas sp. (assembly GCA_964521875.1). Taxonomy (GTDB): domain Bacteria; phylum Actinomycetota; class Actinomycetes; order Actinomycetales; family Cellulomonadaceae; genus Cellulomonas. The sequence continues at coordinate 1,992 of CAZFTZ010000153.1, forward strand.
CGCTGCGATCCGGCCGATGGTCTCCCGGCTCACTCCCCCGTCGACCTGCACCCACGTGGTGGCGTTCCCGGCACGGATCGCCTGGCGCGCGCGGCGGATCTTCGGCAGCGTCCCGTCGATGAACGACTGGCCGCCGAACCCCGGCTCCACCGTCATCACGAGGATCATGTCGAACTCGTCGAGCAGGTCCAGCAGCGGCTCCACCGGGGTGGCGGGCCGGATCGCGACACCCGCGCGCACGCCGGCGGACCGCAGCGATCGTGCCAGCCGCACCGGAGCCTGCGTCGCCTCGGCGTGGAACGTCACGGACGCCGCACCGGCCGCCGCGTACTCCGGTGCCCACCGGTCGGCGTCGTCGACCATGAGGTGCACGTCGAGCGGCACCGGTGACACCTGCGCGAGCCGGCGCACCACCGGCAGCCCGATCGTCAGGTTCGGCACGAAGTGCTGGTCCATGACGTCGACGTGCGCGTAGTCGGCGGTGGCGATCGCCGCCAGGTCCCGCTCGAGGTTGGCGAAGTCGGCGGACAGGATGCTCGGGTTGATGCGGACGGCCACGTCGCCAGCCTAGGAGCCCGCCGGGTCGCGACGCAGCAGCGACAGGTGCATGGCGTCCGTGCCGTGCACGTGCGGCCAGAGCTGGACCTGCGGGCCGTCGCCGAGCTCCGGCTCGGGCGCGTCGCCCGGCACGAGGGCCGCGACGACGGGGCGGGCGTCGACGAGCGTCGCGGACGTCCCGGCACGGGCCGCCGCCTTGAGGGCGTCGGCGACGACGAGCCGCGTCTCCGCCAGGTGGGGCGAGCAGGTGACGTAGGCGACGAGCCCACCGGGCCGCACCGCCGCCAGCGCGGAGGCCAGCAGCTCGCGCTGCAGCTGCGTCAGCGGCGTCAGGTCGGCGGGCGTGCGTCGCCAGCGCGCCTCCGGACGCCGGCGCAGCGCGCCCAGCCCC
>CAZFTZ010000154.1:0-2718 GCA_964521875.1 uncultured Cellulomonas sp.
GTTGACGCTGGAGGGGGCTTGGCGAGGACGAAAGGTCCTGGTGGCCGGGCTGGGCATCTCCGGACGTGCAGCGGTGCGGGTGCTGCGCGAGCGTGGCGCCGCGGTGACGACGTTCGACGACCGGGCGGACGACGCCGACGAGCGCGACGCCGCCACCTTCCTCGCGCGCGACGGCCTGGCGGGCGTCGGCCTCGTCGTGACGTCCCCGGGGTTGCACCCCGACCACCCGGTGCTGGCGGCGGCGCTCGCCCGCGGCGTCGAGGTGGTGAGCGAGGTCGAGCTGGCGTGGCGGCTGCGGGCCGAGCGCTCGTCGGGCGGCGGCCCGGCGCCGTGGCTGGCCGTCACGGGGACCAACGGCAAGACGACGACGGTCGGCATGCTGGCCTCGATCCTGGCGGCGAACGGGGAGCGGGTCGCGGCGGTGGGCAACGTCGGCACGCCGATCGTGCTCGCCGCGACCGACCCGTCCCTCGACGTGCTCGCCGTCGAGCTGTCGAGCTTCCAGCTCCACTTCACGCACACCATGTCGGTGCAGGCCGGCGCTGTGCTCAACGTCGCGCCGGACCACCTCGACTGGCACGGCTCGCTCGAGGCGTACGCGGCGGACAAGGGCCGGGTGTTCCAGCGGGCCCAGGTGGCGTGCGTCTACAACGTGGCCGACGAGGCCACCCGCCGGCTGGTCGAGGACGCGGACGTCGTCGACGGGGCGGTGGCGGTCGGGTTCACACTCGGCACGCCGTCGGTGGGCCAGGTGGGCCTGGTCGAGGACGTGCTGGTGGACCGCGGCTTCGCCACGCTGCGGCACACCCACGCCGCCGAGCTGGCGACGCTGGACGACCTGGCGCAGCTCGCCGGCCCGGACGGGCACGTCGCCCCGCACGTGATCGCCGACGCCCTCGCTGCCGCCGCGCTCGCACTGGCGCACGGCGTCCCGCCCACCGCGGTGCGCGACGGCCTGCGGGCCTTCGGCCCGGGGGAGCACCGGATCGCGACCGTCGCCACCGTGGACGGCGTCGCCTACGTGGACGACTCGAAGGCGACCAACGCGCACGCCGCGGCGGCGTCCCTGGCGGCGTTCCCCGAGCACTCCGTGGTGTGGATCGCCGGCGGCCTGGCCAAGGGCGCGGCGTTCGACGACCTGGTGCGCTCGCGCGCGAACCGCCTGCTCGGCGCGGTGCTGATCGGCGTCGACCGCGAGCCGCTGGCGGGTGCACTCGCCCGACACGCGCCGCAGGTGCCCGTGATCCAGGTCGAGCCCGGAGAGACTGGCGACGTGATGACCCGCGCCGTGTCCGCCGCCCGAGGGCTGGCCGCCGGCGCGCCCGCCGGCACGCGGACCACCGTCCTGCTCGCGCCGGCCGGCGCGTCGATGGACCAGTTCGCCTCCTACGCGGACCGGGGCGACCGGTTCGCAGCCGCGGTCCGGGACCTGGTCGAGGAGGCGTAGCCGTGGCGACGCCGACGACGGCGACCGCCACGCGACCGCCCGCCCCGGCGCGCTCCGCGCTCGGCCAGTGGAACAGCGCGGTGACGAGCTACTACGTGCTCGCCGGCGCCACCGCGCTGCTGCTGGTGCTCGGCCTGGTGATGGTGCTGTCCAGCTCGAGCGTCGACTCGCTGTCTGCCGGGAAGTCCCCGTACGCCGAGTTCTTCGACCAGGCGAAGTACGCGCTCGTCGGGCTGCCGCTGCTGTGGCTCGCCTCCCGGATGTCGGTACGGCGGCTCAAAGCGCTGGCGTGGCCGGTCCTGGTCGCGGCGGTGGCGTTCCAGGCGCTCGTCTTCACCCCGCTCGGCTACGGCCAGTACGGCAACCGGAACTGGGTGCACCTGCCAGGCTTCAACGCCCAGCCGTCCGAGGTGATCAAGCTCGCCCTCGCGGTCTGGCTCGGTGCGGTGCTGGCGCGCAAGCTGCCGCTGCTCGGCCGGTGGAAGCACGCGCTGATCCCGGCCATCCCGGTGGCCGCGGGCGCGATCGGCATCGTGCTGCTGGGCCATGACCTCGGCACGGCACTGGTGCTGTTCCTCCTGGTCTTCGGGGCGCTGTGGGTGGCCGGCGTCAAGCTGCGGATGTTCCTGGTGCCGGCGGTGGCGGTGGCCGCGGTGACCCTGCCGCTCGTCATGCTGTCGAGCAACCGCTCCGACCGGATCAGGAACTGGCTGGCGGGCGACGCGTCGGACCCGCTGGGCGGCGGCTACCAGTCGAAGCACGGGCTGTGGGCGCTCGGCACCGGTGGCTGGGGTGGGCTCGGCCTGGGGCAGAGCCGGGAGAAGTGGAGCTACCTGCCGGAGGCCCACAACGACTTCGTGTTCGCGATCATCGGCGAGGAGCTCGGGCTGCTGGGCACGCTGCTGGTGCTCGCGCTCTTCGCGCTGCTCGCCTTCGCGATGGTCCGCGTCATCCGGCGGCACGACGACGCGTTCGCCCGGATCACCACCGGCGCGATCCTGTGCTGGATCATCGGCCAGGCACTGGTGAACATCGCGGTGGTGATCGGCCTGCTGCCGGTGATCGGGGTGCCGCTGCCGCTGGTGTCGGCCGGCGGATCGGCGCTCATCATGACGATGGTCGCGCTCGGGGTGGTGCTGGCGTTCGCGCGCTCGGAACCGGGCGCCGCCGAGGCGCTCGCCGCCCGGCCGACGGTGTTCCGCCGGTCGCTCGCCGTGCTGGGGCGGGCGCGTGGCTGAGCCGTCGGTGCTGCTGGCGGGCGGGGGGACGGC
>CAZFTZ010000155.1:0-4231 GCA_964521875.1 uncultured Cellulomonas sp.
GGGGTGGTCGCGGCGGCCGCGGAGCAGGTGAGTCGCAACGTGCAGACGGTGGCGGCGGGCGCGGAGCAGATGGGCGCCAGCATCCAGGAGATCGCGCAGAACGCCGCCCAGGCCGCGAAGGTCGCCGCCCAGGCGACCGGAGTGGCGACGGCGACGACCGACCAGGTCGCCCGGCTGGGCGAGTCGAGTGAGCAGATCGGTGAGGTGGTCAAGGTGATCACGTCGATCGCGGAGCAGACGAACCTGCTGGCGCTCAACGCCACGATCGAGGCCGCGCGAGCCGGGGAGGCGGGCAAAGGCTTTGCGGTGGTGGCCGGCGAGGTGAAGGACCTGGCGCGGGAGACCGCCAAGGCCACCGAGGACATCGCCAAGCGGGTCGAGGCGATCCAGGCGGACACCGAGAGCGCGGTCGGCGCGATCGGTCAGATCTCCACCATCGTGGCCGATATCAACAACTACCAGATGACCATCGCCAGCGCGGTCGAGGAGCAGACCGTCACCACCTCGGAGATGAGCCGCAACGTGGCCGAGGCCGCGACCGGCTCGGGCGAGATCGCCTCGAACATCACCGGTGTGGCGTCGGTTGCCTCGACCTCGTCGGACGTGGTCAACCGGATGGGCGCCGCGATCAACGAGCTCGCGCAGCTGTCGGTGGACCTGCGCGGCGAGATCTCGCGGTTCCACGTCTGAGTGCGTCCCGGCAGGCAACGGAAGGGAGTCGATCGGTGACACCGGTACGGGTGCTCGTCGTCGACGACTCCGTCGTCATCCGGCGACTGGTCTCGGAGACCCTCGGCAGGGACCCCCGCGTCGAGGTCGTCGGCACCGCCGCGAACGGGCGGCTCGCGCTGGCCCGGGTGGAGCAGCTCGCGCCGGACATCGTGACGATGGACATCGAGATGCCGGAGATGGACGGCATCGAGGCGGTCCGGGCGCTGCGCGCGTCCGGCCACCGGATGCCGATCGTCATGTTCTCCACCCTGACGGAGCGGGGTGCCGAGGCGACGCTCGACGCCCTCGCCGCCGGCGCGACGGACTACGTCACCAAGCCGACCGGCGCCACCTCGGTCACCGACTCGCTGCGGCGCGTCGCCGAGGACCTCATCCCCAAGATCCTCGCCCTGGCCGGTGTCCGGACCGCCGTGCCACGGCGCCTGCCCACCCCGGCGCGCACCGAGGCCGGCGGTCCCGCGGTGCGGGTGACGCCCGGGGCCCCCCTGCCGAGCCGTCCGGTGCGGCTGGCCGTCGTCGGCTCGTCCACCGGCGGGCCGGAGGCGCTGTCCCGCCTCGTCGGGGCGTTGTCCGCGCCACCGCCGGTGCCCGTGCTCGTCGTGCAGCACATGCCGCCGGTGTTCACCCGGCAGCTCGCCGCGCGGCTGGACCGGACCGGCCCGGCGACGGTGGTCGAGGCGTCCGCGGGCGAGCCGCTGTGCCCGGGGACGATCTATGTCGCGCCGGGCGACCACCACCTGGTGGTGCAGCCACGCCTCGCCGGGCTCTCCGTCGGCATCCAGGACGGCCCGCCGGTGAACTTCTGCCGGCCGAGCGTGGACGTGCTGTTCGCCTCGGCGGTCGAGGCGGTCGGCGGCGAGCTCGTCGGCGTGGTGATGACCGGCATGGGTGCGGACGGCCGCACCGGCGCCGGGCAGATCGTCGCCGCCGGCGGCACCGTGCTGGTGCAGGACGAGGCGACGAGCGTGGTGTGGGGGATGCCGGGGGCCGTCGCGAACGCGGGCTTCGCGCACCGCGTGCTGCCGCTGAACGAGATCGCCGGCGCGCTCGAGGGCGTCATGGCCGGGGCGGCGAGGGCAGCCCGATGACGCTCGCGCCGGACTGCTTCGCCTTCGTCGCCGACCTGGTCGGGCGGCGCAGCGCGATCCGCCTCGACCCGGGCAAGGAGTACCTGGTCGAGAGCCGGCTCGGGCCGATGGCACGCGAGCGGGGGCTCGGGCTCGACGAGTACGTCCGCCGGCTGCGGGCCGGCGCGCCCGACGACGAGCTCGCCGCCGTCGTCGAGGCGATGACCACCAACGAGACGTCGTGGTTCCGCGACGTCGCGCCGTTCGCCGCGCTGCGCCCGCACGTGCTGCCGCTGCTGCGGGCCGCCGGCGCCACCGACCGGCTGCGCATCTGGTCGGCCGCCTGCTCCACCGGCCAGGAGCCCTACTCCATCCTCATGGCGCTCGGTGACGGCCTGGACCTGCCGTCCGTCGAGATCGTCGCGACCGACCTCAACGAGCAGGTGCTCGCGCGCGCCCGGGAGGGCGTGTACAGCCAGCTCGAGGTGAACCGCGGGTTGCCCGCCGCGATGCTCGTGCGCCACTTCGACCGGGTCGGCGCGCACTGGCGGGTGCGCGCCGACCTGCGTGCCAAGGTGCAGTTCCGCCGCCACAACCTCATGGACCCCGCGCCGGCCGGACCGTTCGACCTCGTCTTCCTGCGCAACGTGCTCATCTACTTCGACCTGCCGACGAAGCGCGCGGTGCTCGACCGCATCGTCCGCGCGCTGCGGCCCGGCGGGTTGCTGGTGCTCGGCGCGGCGGAGACGACCCTCGGGGTGCACGACGGGTTCGAGCGGGTCGAGGCCGGCGGTGCCGTGCTGCACCGGCCGCTGCCCGCGGGTTCCCCGCTGCCGGCGGCTCTCGGGGCCGCAGCCACCACCGCGTCGCTCGGCGTGGTGCCGTCCCCGCTGGGCGGCTTCCCGCCCGGCCCGACGATCCTCGCCGGCCCGACGACCGCCGCGGTACCTGTCGCCCCGGCGGTGACCAGGACCGGGACCGGCGCCGCTCCCCGCCTCGTCGGCACCTCGTTCGACGCCGCGGGCCCGCGCCCGTCCGCCGTCCCCGCCGTCTCCGCGAACGCGGCGACGCCGACCAGCCCGCCCGCACGACCCACACTTCAGCAGCGAGGTCAGTCATGAGAGCGCTCGTCGTCGACGACTCCAGGACGATGCGGCGCATCGTCGCCGGCACGCTTCGCGGGCTCGGTTTCGAGACCGACGAGGCGGCGGACGGCCAGGCCGCGCTGGACCTGCTGGAATCCGGGCTCGAGGTGGACCTCGCCTGCGTCGACTGGAACATGCCCGTCATGGACGGGCTCGAGTTCATCTCCCGCGTCCGCGCCGACCGGGCGTGGCGGGCGATCACGCTCATGATGGTCACCACCGAGTCCGAGCACGAGCAGATCGTCCGGGCGCTGGCCGCCGGGGCTCACGAGTACCTCATCAAGCCGTTCTCGCCGGACGCGCTGCGCGACAAGCTCGACCTGCTCGGCCTGCTCCCGCTCGCCGCCGGGGGTGTGGCATGACCCCGATCGCGGCCGACGAGGTCTACGCCATCGCCGGCGACCTGTTCTCCGCGATGGTGGACGGCGAGACCGGAACCCTCACGCCGTGGCCCCACGACGCCCCGGCCGACGAGCACGACGTCGTCGCCTGGGTCGACGTCCACGGTCCCTGGACGGGCCGGGCGTCACTGGAGACCTCGTCGGGCACCGCCTGCGACTTGACCCGGGCGTTGCTGCGGATCCCGGCCGGCACGCCGGTGACCGACGACGACCTGGTCGACGCGCTCGGCGAGGTCGCCAACGTCGTCGGCGGCAACGTCAAGGCGCTGCTGCCGGACCACGGCACGCTCGGCCTGCCGCAGGTGGGCGGGGCGTTGCCGGCGGACGCCGGCCATCCCGTCCAGCGGGTTCCGCTGGGCTGGCGGGGGCGGTCGCTCGTGCTCACGGTGTGGGCGGCCGACGAAGGGACACAGACCACGCCCGCCGGTGCGGACGTGGCGGAGGAGGACCGATGAGCATCCGTGTACTCGTGGCCGACGACAGCCGCGTCATGCGGCAGATCGTCGTCCGGACGCTGCGCCAAGCGGGCTTCGACTGGGAGGTCACCGAGGCGGCCGACGGCGCGGAGGCGCTCGCGGCCGTACGGGCCGACGAGCCCGACGTGGTGCTGTCCGACTGGAACATGCCCAACATGACCGGTATCGAGCTGCTCCACGCGCTGCGCGCCGAGGGCTTCGAGACGCCGTTCGGCTTCGTCACGTCGGAGGGCTCGTCCGAGATGCGCCAGATGGCCGAGGCCGCCGGTGCGCTGTTCCTCATCGCCAAGCCGTTCACCCCGGAGGCCTTCCGGGACGCGATCGAGCCCTGCCTCGCCTAGGAGCACCCGATGAACGCCGTCACCCCGCTTCCCACGCAGCAGGACGTGCGCGAGCTGGTCGAGGGACTG
>CAZFTZ010000156.1:0-3041 GCA_964521875.1 uncultured Cellulomonas sp.
TGACCGTGATGTCCTGCGTGGCGGAAAGGAGACTGTCGCGCTGCAAGCCGAGCGCGAACTCCCGCGCCGCGCGCATCGGACCCATCGTGTGCGAGCTCGACGGGCCGATGCCGATCTTGAAGATGTCGAAGACGCTCAGCGTCATGAGGACTCAATCCCCCGCGAGCGACAGCAGGCTCGCGTTGCCGCCGACCGCGGCGGTGTTGATGGTGATCGTCTGCTCCGTCCCGAAGCGATGCAGATAGTGCGGACCGCCGGCCTTCGGGCCCGTGCCCGAGAGTCCCATGCCACCGAACGGCTGCACGCCCACGACGGCACCGATCATGTTGCGGTTGACGTAGACGTTCCCGACGCGGGCCCGCGCGGCGATGCGCTGCGCCGTGGCGTCGATGCGCGTATGGACGCCGAGCGTCAGGCCGTAGCCCAACGCGTTCACCGCATCGACAACTTTGTCGAGGTCCGCCGCACGATAACGCACGACATGCACGATGGGCCCGAAGACCTCGCGTTCAAGCGCACTCAAGCTCGGCAGCTCAACCAGTAGCGGAGCGAAGAAGCGCCCGTTCCGCGTTTCGGGCGGCAGCTTCACCCGGTGGTGCCAGGCGTTCGCGGTAATCCGCTCCGCGTGCTGCTGGAGCATGTTCAGAGCATCGCGGTCGATCACGGGGCCCACGTCGGTGGCCAGCAACGCCGGATCCCCGATCTGCAGCTCGTCCATGTAGCCGGCGAGCAGCTCGAGCACGCGCGGTGCGATCTCGTTCTGGAGCAGCAGCACGCGCAAAGCCGAGCAGCGCGGGCCGGCGCTATTGAAGCCCGAGGCCACGGCATCGAGCACCACCTGCTCCGGGAGCGCAGAGCTATCGACGATCATGGCGTTCAGACCGCCGGTCTCCGCGATGAGCGTGGCAATGCCGGCGTTGCGCGCGGCGAGGCTCCGCTCGATGAGGTGCGCGGTATCGGTCGAACCGGTGAAGGCTACGCCGGCGACGCGCGGATCGCGCGTCAGCGCCGCACCAACCGTGCCGCCCTCGCCGGGAAGGAACTGCAGGACTTGCGGAGGGACACCCGCTCCATGCAGCAGCTCTACCGCCAACGCTGCCGTGAGCGGCGTTTGCTCCGCCGGCTTCGCGATGACGGCGTTGCCGGCGGCCAGCGCCGCAGCGACCTGGCCGGTGAAGATGGCGAGCGGAAAATTCCACGGACTGATGCAAACGAATACGCCCTTGCCGCGCAGGCGTAGCGAGTTGCGCTCGCCCGTCGGCCCGACGAGCACCTTCTCCTCGCCGAATTCGGTGCGCGCCTGGACGGCGTAGTAACGCAGGAAATCCACAGCCTCGCGGACTTCCGCGATCCCGTCGTTGAGCGTCTTGCCCGCTTCGAGCGTGCAGCGCGCGATGAAGGCGCCGCGATGGGCTTCGAAGGCATCCGCCGCGCGCAGCAGGATCGCCGCGCGCTGCGCCGCGTGGATGCCATCCCAAGCGGGTTGCGCAGCCTGGGCGCTCGCCAGCGCTCGCTCGGCGTCCGCGGCCGAAGCCTGCACGACGGTTCCCACGACATGGCTTTCATTCGCAGGGTTCACGATGGCGAGCGCTTCGCCCGTGATCGCCTTGCCATCGATCAGCGGCACCGCTTGCCAGCGCTCGGCGGCCGCCTTCTCGCATTCCTGCTTGAGCGCACGCAGCTCGGCGCCGTCCGCCATGTTGACGCCCCGTGAGTTCCTGCGCTCGGGGCCGTACAGATGCGCGGGATCGACGATGCGCGGATGAGGAATCTCCTGATAGCCGTCCACCTGCGCAACGGGGTCCATCACCACCGCTTCCGCCGGCAGCCGCGCATCGACGATGCGATTGACGAAGGAGGTGTTCGCACCGTTCTCCAGCAAGCGGCGCACGAGATACGGGAGCAAGTCCTCGTGCGGGCCAACAGGCGCGTACACACGACACGCGTGCCCACCCTGCTCCGGTCCGATCACCTGCGTGTAAAGCTCTTCGCCCATGCCGTGCAGGCGCTGGTATTCGAACGTACCCGCCTGGTTGCCGAATACCTCGGCGACATAGGCAACGGTGTGCGCGTTGTGAGTGGCGAACTGCGGGTAGATGACATCCGTCATGTCGGCGAGCAGCCGCGCGCAGGCGAGGTATGACACATCGGTGTTCGCCTTGCGCGTGAACGTCGGATAGCTCTCGAGCCCCCGCTCCTGCGCGCGCTTGATTTCGCTGTCCCAGTACGCGCCCTTGACGAGCCGCACCGTGATCTTGCGATCGAGAGAGCGCGCCCGCGACGCGAGCCATTCGAGCACGTTGTACGCGCGTCGTTGATACGCCTGCACGGCGAGGCCGAAGCCGCCGTAGCCGTCGAGCACATTGCTTTCGAGAACCGAGTCGATCAGCAGCAGCGACAGCTCGAGCCGATCCGCCTCTTCCGCATCGACCGTGATTCCGATGCCGGACTCCCGCGCGAGCTTCACGAGGGCGTGCAGGCGTGGGCCGAGCTCGTTCATAACGCGCTCGCGCTGTGCGAGCTCGTAGCGCGGGTGCAATGCCGACAGCTTCACGGAAATGGAATGGCGCGCGACGATGTCCGCGTCCGGCTGCGCGTCTTGGCCGACCACGATGATCGCGGCCCGATACTTCTCGTAGTAGCGCTCCGCGTCCGCCGCCGTCAGCGCCGACTCGCCGAGCATGTCGAATGAATATCGATACATGCGTTCCCGCGCGCCGTGCGTGCGCTCGAGCGCTTCCTCGATGGTGCGACCCATGACGAACTGATGCCCGAGAATGCGCATCGCCTGCCGGAGCGCCGCGCGCGCGAGCGGCTCCCCGATGCGGCTCGTCAAGCGCGAGAACCAGGAGCGCACCGAACCCAACTCGGCACGGTCCACATCGACGATGCGCCCCGTGAGCATCAGCCCCCACGTCGACGCATTCACGAACAGCGATTCGCTGTCGCCGAGATGCTCTTCCCAATCGCCCGCCGGAATCTTGTCGGCGATGAGCCGATCCGCCGTCTCGGCATCGGGAATGCGCAGCAGTGCTTCGGCG
>CAZFTZ010000157.1:0-3693 GCA_964521875.1 uncultured Cellulomonas sp.
GCAATGCTCATCCACCAGACCTTGTCGAGGCCTCGGCTCGCCTGGATCTGACTGATCGCGTCCTTGACCCCGTCGAGCTTTTCGGTCAGCGACCGGAGATCCGTCTTAATCTCGCCCACGATCGATTGCAGGTGCTCAACCCTGGACTCGAGGCGCGTGAACCGCTCGTGCTCTTGCACCGATTTCTCCACTTGCTTTGCCGAGACCGCCATAGAGTCCTTCCTTTCACGATGCCGGGGAGAGGCGACCCCGCCGACGCGTAGGCGCGCCGGCAAGGTCACCTCCACCCTCAACCCGCCGTTCTGCGCGGGTCCTTGCCATACGTGAACTCGGCCTGGATTTCGCCATTGCGCCGGTGGACTCTCACCTGCCCCAAGCCGCTGCGCTGGGCGAGTGCTTTCGCTCGTGCGAGCGCATCGGACTTCTGGCGATGAATTCCGGCGGCGCGCCGTGCGCCCTCGCGCTTCACGCGCCACGCAGCTCCGGCGGGAGTCACTGAATAGACCTTTCGATTCATAGTGCTTTCCTCATGTAGTGTACGGTCGCCGAGATGAAAGGGCCCGGCCCCCGGCGGGACCGGGCCCACTCGCTCATCGCTAGCTGACCACCTCCTTGTCGGGAGCGGGCAGGGCCGCCGCCTTCTCCGCGTTCTTCACGCGGCTGACGCTCTGCAGGACGCTGCGCACGGTGCGGGGCATGTAGCCCATTTCCCGGTACAGCTCCCCGTCCTCGCCCTCTTCCGGGTCGGCAATCACGGTGTGAATCACACGGCGCAGGGCCTTGCGGGTCCGCACGTCCGCATCGTCGCGGCGGGCGATCAGGCTCTGCCTGTGTGCTTCGGCCTTCTCCAACTGCTCTCGCAGCTCGAGGCTCGGCGCCACCTCGGCCTTGAAAGCATCGAGCGTGTAACCGAAGGACTTGTTGGGGCGCAGCACCGACCACGCCTTCAGCGCCTTCAGTAATCGCTCGTACAGGTCAGTCGGATTTCGACTCATATACCTCCAATGTGTTGTTGAACAGATTTGCGCGAAATCGCTGCGTGTCGGCATGGATCGAGTGAAAGTCTGGTTCATGTCGTCGCGCATCGTGCTTCTCGCGCGCATTCCATCGCGCTATGTCGAATCGCGTTTACATTCGGAAAACAAAAATCATGAAAATCTCTGGCGCACTGCAACGCACGCGCGATGACTGCCCGCGGCGCGCGACTCGGCGACCTGCTTTCGAGACTCAGAGAGAGTTGATGCGCCGCACCCAGAGACGCGCGTGCGATACCAGAGAACAGCTGTGCGGAAACCAGAGACGTGCGCGCGATACCCAGAGACAGTTATGCGGAAACCAGAGACGTGCGTGCGATACCCAGAGACAGTTGTGCACAAACCAGAGACGTGCGCGCGATACCCAGAGACAGTCGTGCGGAAACCTGAGACATGCGCGTGATACCCAGAGACAGTTGTGCACAAACCAGAGAGGTACGTGCGATAACCAGAGACATTCGCTCAGTACCCGCACAGGTGCGCGCGCGCACCCGAAACAATTCGCTAAGAACACGAAGGAGGAGCGAATGGCCCGCATTACACGCGACCGAGGACGCCACCTCGCGTTCGTCGCAATCGCACTTGCAGCATCCGTGCGGCTTTTTGCCGCAGAGCATCACAACATCGTCCTGTTCATCCCGGAGCTACTCTCTGCGGCGTCCGCCGAGGATCGTGACACCCCTACGCTCACACGCTTACGAGACGAGGGCGTCAACTTCCTGGAGAGCCATTCGCGCTTTCCGCCGCTCGCGGCGCCGAGCTCGCAGATCGACCCGGACTTCATGAGTCACGTGCTGATCCAGAGCGCCACTGCAGCGCAATACTCAGCAGTCCTGCTCGAGAACGTCGACGTCGAGCGAGAGGTCGCCGCGACTCTGCGGTCGTTCAAGGACGCCTCGCGCCCCTTCGTCCTGATTTATCGGATGACCGCCAATAGCGCGCGCTCCGCCGACGACGCGCTCGCGGCAATCGAGTCCTCGCTCAAGGGCCTCGCGCTGTACGAGCATACGAACATCATCGTCGCCGCTGAGAGCGGGCTTGCAGGCATCTGGAAGGTGAGCCGGACCAGCATGTCGGTCGCGATCTCGAACCCGGAGGACGAGGACGAACTTGGGAAGCTGCCGCCGGGATTTCTCGCCATCGACGTCGCGGCGGTGATGCAAAAGCTCGAACCCCGCGTCAGCCTGTTCGATCCTGACAAAGAGAACGAGCCGGTCGACTGGATCGCGGGGGAGCACCCCCTGCGCGGCAACGGCATCATCGGAATGAACGCCACCGCTCCGCGCGTGGTCATCGAAGCGCGCGGCGGCCACGACGTTCTCTTCTTGTCAGCGAAGCTGTCCAAGGCCCTGGCCCGCGACCTGGCGGGCTACCTTGTGCGGGCGATCTTGAAGCACGACTACGTGAGCGGCGTGTTCGTGAACGAGAAGCGGGTGGGCCGTATCCGCGGCACGTTGTCGCAGGCGCACCTCGGCTGGAGCATCAGCGACTCCGCGCCCCTACCCGACATCGTCGTGAACTTCGCATCGGTCAGCGCCGGGTGCCGGCTGCCCATGACCTGCGCCTATGCGATCGCGGATACGCCTCTCGAAGAGGGCGACGACATTCGAGGGGCGTTCAGTCGGGCGGACACCTGGACGTTCATGGCCGCGCGCGGACCGGATTTCCGCGCCGGCTTCATCGATCCCCTGCCCGCGAGCAATGCGGATGTGGCGCGGACGATCCTGCATCTCATCGCACCCCAACAGCCTTCGAAGTCGGGCGACGCGCGAGTGTTGACCGAGAGTCTCCGCGGACACGAACACGAGCCGCTGCCCAAGGTTCGCATGCGAGTCATCGACTCCAAGCCGTCGGCGGAAGGTCTGGTCACGGAGGTGCTCTTGCACAACGTGGGCGACGTGCAGTACTTCGACGCGGCGGGATTCCCCGGATGGACGCTGGGAATTCAGTACAAGGCGCCGCCGCTCGGATGGCGCCCGTGGGAATGGGATTGGCCGCGCCCGCGCAGGCTGACGATCACGATCGGGCCGGACTGAATGCGGTGGGGATCTCGTGCCCGCCTACCCTTTCCGCGCCATCCGTCCCCGCGAGCCGTTACCGTCGGCCGCGCCGGCATCCCGAGCGGATGAAGGCGGACGCCGCCTCGACGCTGGACCAGAATGCATCCCCCGCCGAGGCGGCGACTGGACCTCAATCGACAGGCTCGATGATCAACCTCCCCTCACTGACATCGATCTGTACTTTCCCGCCGATCGGGAATCCGGCGCGTTCCAGCCAGCGCCCGCTCAGGCGCAAGAACGGCACGTCCGGTCTCGGCGCACCCGTACCCGTGCAGCCGATCGTCATGCGACGAGGTTTCTTGCAGGCGTTGCGCACTGCAGGGTGCTCCTGCGGATTCATGCGTGCGCCTCCTGCTTGCGGCGCGGCCAAGTGCGCGACGCGATGATGGACTCGAGATGGGCGATCTCGCAGTCCAGCGGCTCGCACGCATGCTCGCTCAGCACGAGGGCGATGTCGGAATCGAGCTCAGCGTTCTGGCGATGCAGCGCCATCACGGACACGCTGATGACAGGGAGGATGAGACGCAGACGCTGCACGTGCTCGCGCAGGTCGAGCGGGAGCGGATCATCCTGGGTGAGTTGAGGTGGTAAAGTTTGGG
>CAZFTZ010000158.1:0-7760 GCA_964521875.1 uncultured Cellulomonas sp.
CTGCGGCGACTGCGGCAGCGCGTACCAGGACCCCGGCGACAGCCGGGCCGGGACGATGAAGTCGCGGGCTCCCTCCGGGGTGGACCGGGTGAGCGTCGGGGTCTCGATCTCGACGAAGTCGTGCGCGTCCAGCACGCGCCGTGCCGCCTGGCTCACCTTGGCGCGCAGCCGGATCGCCTTGGCCGACGAGGGCCGGCGCAGGTCGAGGTAGCGGTAGCGCAGCCGCGCCTCCTCGCCGACGGGCTCGTCGAGCGCGGACGACACCTGGAACGGCAGCGGCGCCGCCTCGTTGAGCACGACGACGTGCTGGGCGATCACCTCGATCTCGCCGGTGGGCAGGTTCGGGTTCTCGTTGCCCTCCGGGCGGCGCGACACCTCGCCGGTGACCTGCAGCACGAACTCGCTGCGCAGCGCGTGCGCCACGGCCTCGTCGTGGATCACCACCTGGGCGATGCCGCTCGCGTCCCGCAGGTCGACGAACGCCACGCCGCCGTGATCACGCCGCCGGTCCACCCACCCGGTGAGGGTGACGGTGGTGCCGATGTGCTCGGCGCGCAGCGAGCCGGCGGTGTGGGTGCGCAGCACGGAAGGACCTTCTCTCGTCGTGAACTGGGCGCCTGTGGCGCCCGACGATCCTACTGGCCGGTGTCCCGCGCCCTGGCGACGACCGCCGGCCACTGCGACGTACCGCTGGCAGGTGACGTCGTCCGGGGAGCGGACGCGTCGGCCAGGGCGGGCACCACGGCGCCCAGCGCGGCGGCGCCGGGGACGGCTGTCCGCCGTACTACTGCAGGTAGGGGTTGTGACGCAGCTCCGTCGCCAGGTCGCTCGCGGGGCCGTGGCCCGGGAGCACCCGGGTGATCGCTGGCAGGGGCCCGACGACCTCGCGCAGCGTGCGTGCCATCGCCCGGTCGTCCCCGCCGGGCAGGTCGGTGCGGCCGATGGTGCGGGCGAACAGCACGTCGCCCGTCAGTGCCACCGGGCCCGGAGCGTCGAGCAGGTAGATCGTCGACCCCTCGGTGTGACCGGGCGCATGCCGGGCCACCAAGGCCACGCCGTCCAGCTCGAGCGTCTCGTCGGGCGAACGGCCCTCCGGACCCGGCACACCGCCGAAGGTGACGACCTGCCCCGGCGGTAGGTACGACGCCGGGTCGACGCCCGCCTGCCGCAGCATCTGCGCGAGTGCCGCCTCGCCGCCGGGCGGCGCCGCGCCGAGCACGCCGAGCGTGCCGAAGGGGTCGCCGAGCCGGTAGGCGTCCGCGGCGTGGATCAGCAGCGGGACGCCCAGTCGGGCGGTCAGCACCCCGGCGTCCCAGGTGTGGTCGGCGTGCCCGTGCGTGGCCAGCAGCGCGACGACGCGCAGGTGCTGCGCGTCCACCAGCCGGAGCACCTCGTCGGCCACCGCCGCGCCCGGGTCCACGACGACCGCCGCGTCACGCGTCGCGACGACCACGCACCGGGCGCCGAGCACGGGTGACGTGATCTCGACGATCTCCACTGACGGCACGCTAGTCCGCCACGGAGGGTGGTGGCTCACCCATCCCCCTTGCCTAGACTGTGCCGGGTTCCACGGTGCGCACCAGCAGGTCGCCGACCTCGCGCGCGCGGTACGACGAGGAGAGGGTGTGTCCAACAAGCGCGAGCGGGAGTACGAGCGCCGCCGTCTCGAGAAGTGGCAGGAGCGTCAGGCGAGGGCCCGGGCCGCCCGGCACCGACGGAACGTCGTCGTCGGCAGCATCGTGGGCGCGGCCGTCGTGGTCGCCGCGGTCGTCATCGCGGTGGTGAGCTGCGACCGTTCGCCCGCCGCCGAGCCGACCAGCACCCCGACGCCGACCACGTCGTCCAGCGCCTCCGCGGTCGACACCTCACCCCGCACCGGTAACGGCGGTGTGCTGCCGGACGCGTCGCTCGCCGAGAACCGCACCTGGACCGGGACGATCAGCACCAACCGCGGCGACATCGGCGTCGAGCTGTACGGGGACAAGGCGCCGCAGGCGGTCGCGAACTTCGTCGAGCTGGCCAAGGAGGGCTACTTCGACCAGACGAAGTGCCACCGGCTGGTGACCACCGGCATCCACGTGCTGCAGTGCGGCGACCCGACCGCGACCGGTACCGGCGGGCCCGGGTACAGCTGGGGCCCGATCGAGAACGCGCCCGCCGACGACGACTACCCCGCCGGGACGCTCGCGATGGCGCGCGTCGGCGACGACGGCAGCTCGATGGGCAGCCAGTTCTTCTTCGTGTACGACGACTCGCAGATCCCGTCCGACTCGGCGGGCGGCTACACGGTGTTCGGGAAGGTCACGTCAGGCCTGGACGTGCTGCAGGCCATCGCCGACGAAGGGACCGTGCAGGTGAGCAGCAGCCTCACCGCGCCGGTCTCCGACGTCATCATCGAGGGAGTGAAGACCCAGTGACGGAGAACCCAGCCACGCCGGCAGAGCCCGGCGCGCCCGAGCCCACCCCCGTCACGACGGACGAGGTGGTCGCTCCCGAGGCGCCGGTCGCCGACGAGGCTCCGGCGGCACCCGACGAGGTTCCCGCCGTGGCAATGGCCGACGAGGCCACCGTGGTCGACGAGGTCGCCGCACCCGTGGCGGACGCGACGGTCGCGCCGGAGCCGGAGCCGGAGACCGAACCGGAGCCCGCGGTCCCCACCACGTCCACCCCGGTTCCTGCCGCCGTTCCGGGGCCTCGTCCGACGCCGGCCTCCATTCGTCCGCGTCCGGTCCCCCGCCCCCCGGCGGGCGGCGCCACCACCGGCGCGATCCCCGCACCGGCCGCCCCCGTGTCGGCGCCGACGCCGGTCGTCGTCCCGGCCCCTGCCGCCCCGCTCGACCCGGCCGAGGTCGCCGCGGCGTCGGCGTTCGGCCGCGTCACCGAGGACGGCACCGTCTACGTCCAGGACGGTGACGAGGAGCGCGAGGTCGGCCAGGTGCCCGGGGCCACGGCCGAGGACGCGATGGCGCTGTACGTCCGCCGCTTCCTCGACCTGCAGGCCAAGGTCGCCCTGTTCGAGGCCCGGCTGTCCGCCACCGACCTGTCGGTCAAGGAGATCGACTCGACGATCGGCAAGCTGACCGAGGAGCTGGCCGCCCCGGCAGCGGTCGGCGACCTCGTCGGGTTGCGCGCCCGGCTGGGGACGCTCGAGGGCGTCGCCGCCGAGCGCCGCGCCGCCGCCGAGGCGGAGCGGGCCGCCGCCCGTCAGGCCGCGCTCGAGGCACGGACCGCCATCGTCGAGCAGGCGGAGGCGATCGCCGCGACCGACGCGAGCCGCATCCAGTGGCGCCCCGCGGGCGAGCAGCTGCGCTCCCTGCTGGACCAGTGGAAGGAGGCGCAGCGCTCCGGGCCGCGGCTGGACCGGCCGTCCGAGGAGGCGCTCTGGAAGCGCTTCAGCCATGCGCGCACCACGTTCGACCGGGAGCGGCGACACTTCTTCGCCGAGCTGGAGTCGCGCAACGCCTCCGCCAAGAGCGAGAAGGAGGCGCTCGTCGCGCAGGCCGAGAAGCTGGCCACCAGCACGGACTGGGCGGCGACTGCGGCCGCGTTCCGCGACCTCATGGCGCAGTGGAAGGCGGCGGGCCGCGCGAGCCGCCCGGTCGACGACGCGTTGTGGACCCGGTTCCGGACCGCGCAGGACTCGTTCTTCCAGGCGCGCGACGCCGCGTCCGCCGCGACCGACGAGGAGTACCAGGCGAACCTCGTCGTCAAGGAGAGGCTGCTGGTCGAGGCCGAGGCGCTGCTGCCGGTCAAGGACCTCGGTGCGGCGAAGTCGGCGCTCCGGTCCGTCCAGGACCGCTGGGACGCCGCCGGCAAGGTGCCGCGGGGCGACATCCAGCGCATCGAGGCACGGCTGCGCGCCGTGGAGCAGGCGGTGCGCGACGCCGACGAGCACCAGTGGCGGCGCAGCAACCCGGAGACCCGCGCGCGAGCCGAGGGCATGGGCGCCCAGCTGGAGCAGGCGATCGCCGCCCTGGAGGCGGACCTGGCGAAGGCGAAGGCCGCCGGTGACGCGAGGAGGGTCGCCGAGGTGACGGCCGCCCTCGACGCTCGTCGGGCATGGCTGGAGCAGGTGGAACGCGCCGCCCGGGACGCCCGGGGCTGACGTCGTCCACAGGCCCGGGCGCGGGCCGGCGCCCGGTGGCGGCATGCTGCGCCGGTGCCCGCGCCGCTGTCCGCCTACCGCCCTGCCACCGACGACCACCCGGCCCTGGTGCGGCGTGACGACGTCGCACCGGCGACGTGGACCGGCATGCTGCTCGACGGTGCGCTCGTCCCGCTGTGGGACGGCGTCGCCGTGTGCGCCGGGCACCAGGTGACGGCCGCGGTGCGGCTGGCGGCACTGTCCGCGTTGGTGCCGCCGCGTGGGGTCGTCGGGCGGGCTGCGGCGGCCTGGGTCCACGCGGGTGGGGCGCGTCCGGACAAGGTGGACGTCGTGGTGCGGCCGGGCGTGCGACGCGCGGACCCGCACCCGTTGCGCCGCGCCGCCGAGGCGCCGCTGCCCGACGAGGACGTGCTGGTGCTGGCCGGCACCCGGGTGACCACCGTGCTGCGCACCGGCCTGGACGTCGCCCGCTACGTGCCGCCCGACGAGGCCTCCCTGCTGCTCAGACGGCTGCTCGCCGTGGGTCTCGACCCCGACGAGGCGCTGACCGCCCTGGACCGCCTGCCCGGCGAGCGGGGCGTGCTGCGGGCACGTGACCTGCTGACCGCGCTCAGGCGCGGATGACCGGCTGGTCCGGCGTCTTGGCGCCGGTGATCCGGTAGACGTCGTAGACGCCCTCGACCTTGCGCACCGCGGCCAGCACCGAGGCGAGGTGCGACGGCTCGGCCATCTCGAACACGAACCGCGACAGCGCCACCCGGTCGCGGTTCGTCGAGACCGTCGCCGACAGGATGTTGACGTGATGGTCCGAGAGGACCCGCGTCACGTCGGACAGCAGCCGCGAGCGGTCGAGAGCCTCCACCTGGATCTGCACCAGGAACAGCTGCGAGCCGGTGTGCGTCCACTCGACCTCGACCATGCGCTCCGGCTGGTTCGCCCGGAGCCCCAGCACGTTGGTGCAGTCCACCCGGTGCACGCTGACGCCCGCGCCGCGCGTGACGAAGCCGACGATCTGGTCCCCCGGCACCGGCGTGCAGCACTTGGCGAGCTTGACCCACACGTCGCCGACGCCCTTGACCACCACGCCGGGGTCGCCCTGGCGCACCGACCGGGCGGCCGGGCCGGGACGCGTCGCCTCCGCGAGGTCCTCCTCCGCCGCAGGGACACCCCCCAGCGAGGCGACCAGCCGCTGCACCACCGTCTGCGCGGACACCTGGTTCTCGCCGATCGCGGTGTAGAGCCCGGTGACGTCCGGGTAGCGCATCTCCGACGCCAGCCCGACGAGCGCCTCGTGGCTCAGCAGCCGCTGCAGCGGGAGGTTCTGCTTGCGCATCGCCTTCGCCAGCGCGTCCTTGCCGCGCTCGACGGCCTCCTCGCGACGCTCCTTGGTGAACCACTGCCGGATCTTGTTGCGGGCGCGTGGGCTCTTGACGAACCCGAGCCAGTCCCGCGACGGGCCCGCCGTCTCCGACTTGGAGGTGAAGACGTCGACGACGTCGCCGTTCTCCAGCGTCGAGTCCAGCGGCACCAGGCGGCCGTTGACGCGCGCGCCCATGGTCCGGTGGCCCACCTCGGTGTGGACCGCATACGCGAAGTCGACCGGCGTCGAGCCCTGCGGCAGCGCGATGACGTCGCCCTTCGGGGTGAACACGTAGACCTCGGAGCCGGCGATCTCGAACCGCAGCGAGTCGAGGAACTCGCTCGGGTCGGCGGTCTCCTTCTGCCAGTCGACGAGCTGGCGCAGCCAGCTCATGTCGTTGCCCTGGCTGTCGGTGACCGCGGGCTGGCCGCCGCCGTTCTTCGCGTTCTCCTTGTACTTCCAGTGCGCCGCGACGCCGTACTCCGCCCGGCGGTGCATGTCGTGCGTGCGGATCTGGATCTCCACCGGCTTGCCGCCCGGCCCGATCACCGTGGTGTGCAGCGACTGGTAGAGGTTGAACTTCGGCATCGCGATGTAGTCCTTGAACCGGCCCGGGACCGGGTTCCACCGCGCGTGCAGTGCGCCGAGCGCCGCGTAGCAGTCACGGACCGTGTCGACCAGCACCCGGACGCCCACCAGGTCGTAGATGTCGGCGAAGTCGCGGCCCCGCACGATCATCTTCTGGTAGATCGAGTAGTAGTGCTTGGGCCGGCCGGTGACGGTCGCCTTGATCTTCGCGGCGCGCAGGTCCGCGCCGACCTGCTCCCGCACGGTCGACAGGTACTCCTCGCGGGCGGGTGCGCGCTCGGCGACCAGGTGGACGATCTCGTCGTACACCTTGGGGTAGAGCGTCGCGAAGCTCAGGTCCTCGAGCTCCCACTTGATGGTGTTCATGCCGAGCCGATGGGCCAGCGGCGCGTAGATCTCGAGCGTCTCGCGCGCCTTGCGCTCGGCGGACTCCGTCGAGACGAACTTCCAGGTGCGCGCGTTGTGGAGCCGGTCGGCGAGCTTGATCACCAGCACGCGGATGTCGTGCGACATCGCGACGACCATCTTGCGCACCGTCTCGGCCTGGGCCGCGTCGCCGTACTGGACCTTGTCCAGCTTGGTGACGCCGTCCACCAGCATCGCGACCTCGGGCCCGAAGTCCTGGCGCAGCTGGTCGAGCGAGTACTCGGTGTCCTCGACGGTGTCATGCAGCAGCGCCGCGGTGAGCGTCGAGGGTGTCATCCCGAGCTCGGCCAGGATGGTCGCCACCGCGACCGGGTGCGTGATGTACGGGTCGCCGCTCTTGCGGAACTGGCCCCGGTGGGCACGCTCCGCGACGACGTAGGCCTGCTCCAGCATCGACAGGTCGGCCTTGGGGTGGTGCTCCCGGGCGGCCTGCAGCACCGGCTCGAGCGCGGGGAACGCGACCGACGAGCGACCGCCGAAGCGAGCCAGCCGGGCGCGCACGCGGGCGGCCGGCGTGGCCTCCGTCGGGGGCTCGACGCGCGGCGTGACGGACTGGTCGGTCACCGTGGCCCACCCCCTCTCGCGTCGTGGTCCGTCACCGGGGAACGCCTGGGAGCGGTGCTGGATTCCGGCGTCGGTCCTGGTGGTGCGGACTCCGCGAGTCTACGACCGGCGCGTCAGGGCAACGTCAGCAGGGTGTCGACCGGCACCCCGGGAACCCGGTCACGGCCGTGCAGGCCCTCCAGCTCGGCGAGCACGGCGATGCCGACGACGTGCGCGCCGCAGTCCTCGAACAGCTTGAGCGTCGCGGCGGCGGTGCCGCCGGTGGCCAGCACGTCGTCGACCACGAGCACGCGTGAGCCGGCCGGCACCGTGAACGGCTGGACCTCCAGCGTCGCGGTGCCGTACTCGAGGTCGTAGGTCTCGGCGATCGTCGGGCCGGGCAGCTTGCCGGCCTTGCGGACCAGCACCACGCCCGCGCCGAGCGCCACCGCGATGGGCGCGGCGAGCAGGAACCCGCGCGACTCCATGCCCGCCACCAGGTCGATCGGCCCGGGGGCGTCGGCCGCCAGCACGGCGACGAGGTCCGCGAACGCCTGCCCGTCCGCCAGCACCGTCGTGATGTCGCGGAACAGCACCCCCGGCTCGGGGTAGTCCGGGACCTCGCGCAGCAGCCCGTTGACTCGCGCGACGACCGCCTCGCGGTCCGGTGGAGCGGGCGTGCCGACCGCGGTCACTTGCGGCGCCGCCTCGGCTGCGCGGCGACGCCCTGGTGCTGGC
>CAZFTZ010000159.1:0-2844 GCA_964521875.1 uncultured Cellulomonas sp.
CCCGCCGGGCGTGGCTCGAGCAGACCCAGTCCGAGGTCCGCAGCGAGTTCCTCAACCAGCTGGCCCGCGGCCAGGTGCGCAAGGGTGTCGTCTCCTCGGTCGTCAACTTCGGTGCGTTCGTCGACCTCGGCGGCGTCGACGGTCTGGTGCACGTGTCCGAGCTGTCCTGGAAGCACATCGACCACCCGTCCGAGGTCGTCGAGGTCGGCCAGCCCGTCACCGTCGAGGTGCTCGACGTCGACTTCGACCGCGAGCGAGTCTCGCTGTCGCTCAAGGCGACGCAGGAGGACCCGTGGCAGGCGTTCGCCCGGACGCACGCCATCGGCCAGGTCGTCCCCGGCAAGGTCACCAAGCTGGTGCCGTTCGGCGCGTTCGTCCGCGTCGAGGACGGGATCGAGGGCCTGGTGCACATCTCCGAGCTGGCCGTGCGCCACGTGGAGATCCCGGAGCAGGTGGTCCAGGTCAACGACGACGTGTTCGTCAAGGTGATCGACATCGACCTGGAGCGCCGGCGGATCTCGCTGTCGCTCAAGCAGGCGAACGAGGGCTTCGACCCGGCGTCGGAGGACTTCGACCCGTCGCTCTACGGCATGGCCGCGGAGTACGACGAGCAGGGCAACTACAAGTACCCGGAGGGCTTCGACCCGACGACGAGCGAGTGGCTGCCCGGCTACGAGACGCAGCGCGAGGCCTGGGAAGCGCAGTACGCCGCCGCCCACGCGCGCTGGGAGGCGCACCGCAAGCAGGTGGCCGCGGCGGCTGCCGCGGACGCCGAGGCTGCCGCGAGCGGCGACTCGGCCGCCGCGCCGTCGTCGTACTCCTCGTCGACCGACGAGGCGACCGGCACGCTCGCCTCGGACGAGGCGCTCGCCGCGCTGCGGGAGAAGCTGACCGGCAACTGACGGTCGACGCACGGTCCGGACGGGCCGGTCACCCTCGGGTGGCCGGCCCGTCGGCGTTGCGGCGCCGTTCGCCGGGTGCGCCGGCGGTGCTTTCCGGCACGATGGGCGCATGCAGCGCATCGGGCTGACCGGCGGGATCGCGGCAGGCAAGTCGGTGGCGGCGCGGCGGTTCGCGGAGCTCGGGGCGGTCATCGTCGACGCCGACGAGCTGTCGCGGCTCGTCGTGCAACCGGGGAGCAGCGGGTACGACGAGGTGGTCGCGTCCTTCGGACCGGCCGTCGTCGGACCGGACGGGACGTTGGACCGGAGCCTGCTGGGGCGTCTCGTCTTCACCGACGCGGACGCCCGACGACGCCTCGAGGCGATCGTGCACCCCCAGGTTCGCCGGCTCGCCGCGGAGCGGGAGGCAGCCGCGGCGGCGGTCGACCCGTCCGCGGTCGTGGTGCACGACGTCCCGCTGCTCGTCGAGACGGGCCAGGCCGACTCGTTCGGTGTGGTGGTGGTCGTCGCCGCGCCCGCCGCGCTGCGGGTGGACCGGCTGGTGCGGCTGCGCGGCATGCCGGCCGCGGACGCGAGGGCCCGGGTGGGTGCCCAGGCGTCCGACGAGGTGCGGGAGGCCGCCGCGGACGTCGTGCTCGACGGCACCGGGTCCGACGAGAACCTGCGGGCCCAGGTCGACGCGCTGTGGAAGCGACTGGTCGCCGAGCGAGCGGCGGAGGCCGACGAGCGGTAGGGGCGAAACTCATCGCCCCAACGGGTGATACCGGTCCGCTGCGCGCAACTTCGTGCTCACAGATGCCGACATGTCCGGAACGAGCGTGACGAGGCGCTCCGGCCGTCGGCCGGCGGACGTCGCAGTCCGGGGGACACCGGGGGTGGGCACATGTCGATGTCGGCAGTGGGTACGCGCGGCTGGGCGGCCAGACCGTGGCAGTCGAAGGCGTCGGTCTCGGTTCAGTCCGGCCGGCTGACGCCGGCGCGGATGCTCGACCTGGCGGCCGCGGCCGCGAAGTCGGTGCAGGACGACCGCGGTTGGGTGTCGGTGCGCGAGCGCGGCGCGATGCGGGTGGACCTGCGCATCCGCGACATGGTGCGCGACGACGGCGCCGAGGTGATGCAGTTTCACATCGAGGTGGCCCTGGGCGCCGGGCGTGTCACCGCCCGCAGCGCGGTCGACGTCTACCAGGTCAAGGAGGGCGGGCTCGGCGGCCTGGTGTCGGTCGGGAACAAGAAGATCGTCGGCTACTCGGCGTACGAGCGGTACATGGAGGTCTTCGGCGCGCTGGTGGCGAACGAGGACCCTGCTGCGCAGATCTCCTTCACCAGCGGGAAGTAGCCGGCGGGAGCTTCGTCCCGACGAGGAAGGGCGGCGCCGGGCACGGGTTGGGCGCGCCGTGCTCGATCGCGACGAGCGTGAACGGGACGACCGGCAGCGTCGCGTTCTGCTGGGTGAACGTCGGATCGAGACCGACCGTGACGGAGATCGTGCCGGTCGAGCCCGTGCGCAGGCCGTCGGCGAGCCGGATCGCCCCCGGGACGCCGCAGGCCGCCCTGTCCGAGGGCGGTGTGCTCACCGGGTAGGTCCACGGGCCGCGCAAGGACCAGCCGACGCCGGGGAACCAACGGCCGATCGGGACGTTGCGGTGCAGGTCGCTGCCGCCGCCCCGGCCGGTGCGCGGGTCCACGGTGCAGCGGACGCCCGTGTTGTGGGTGCCGGGCACGAACTCCAGGTCGGCCGACTCGAAGGCGAGGCCGCCGTTGCTGTCCGCGATGGCGAAGTAGCCGTAGCCGCCCAGGCCACCGGAGGGGTGCCGAGGACTGTCCGGACCGCGTGCGCCGGTGAAGGACTGGTAGCCGGGGGAGTCCCGGTCGAAGACGATCCACAGGTCGACCGTGGAGCGGCCTGCGGCGACCGAGTAGTCGATGGTGCGGGTCTTCGCCT
>CAZFTZ010000160.1:0-2989 GCA_964521875.1 uncultured Cellulomonas sp.
ACGTTCTTGCCGCCGGCCGTGACGATGATCTCCTTCTTGCGGCCGGTGATCCGCAGGAAGCCGTCCTCGTCGAGCGCGCCGAGGTCGCCGGTGCGGAACCAG
Organism: uncultured Cellulomonas sp.; assembly: GCA_964521875.1. Classification (GTDB taxonomy): domain Bacteria; phylum Actinomycetota; class Actinomycetes; order Actinomycetales; family Cellulomonadaceae; genus Cellulomonas. The sequence continues at coordinate 103 of CAZFTZ010000160.1, forward strand.
CCGTCGTCGAACGCCTCGTCGGTGGCGGCGGGGTTGCCGTGGTAGCCACGGAACACCCCGATTCCCGCCGCCTCGATCTCGCCGTCGTCGGCGATCCGCAGCCCGGTGCCGGGAAGCGCGGGGCCGACCGTCCCGATCTTGGTGCGCTCCGGCAGGTTGACGCAGACCGGGGCGGTCGTCTCGGTCAGGCCGTAGCCCTCGAGGACGCGCAGCCCGACGCCGCGGAAGAAGTGGCCCAGCCGCTCGCCGAGCGGCGCGCCACCGGAGATCGCCCACTCCACCTGCCCGCCCAGGGCGGCTCTGATCTTGTGCAGCACCAGCACGTCGGCGACCTTGTGCTGCAGGCGCAGCCACGGCGACGGCCCGCCCGGTGCGTCGAGGGCCCGCGAGTAGACGATCGAGGTCTTCGCCGCGCGCTGGAAGATGCCGCGCTTGAACCCGGTGGCCGCCGACTGCTCGGCGGAGTTGTAGACCTTCTCGAACACGCGCGGCACCGAGAGCACGAACGTCGGGCGGAACGACTGCATGTCCGCCACCAGCGTCCTCGTGTCCGGCGTGTGGCCAAGGGTCGCACCGGCGGCGACGGTGAGCACGTGGATGAACCGTGCGAACACGTGCGCCAGCGGCATGAACAGCAGGGTGCGCACATGCTCGCCGGTGACGACCACCTCGAGCTTGCGGATCGCGTTGACGGCGAGCTCGGCGAAGTTGCCGTGGGTCAGCTCGGCGCCCTTGGGCCGGCCGGTGGTGCCGGACGTGTAGATGACCGTCGCCAGGTCGTCGAGCGTCGCGAGCCGACGGCGGCGGGCGATCTCGTCTTCGGGAACGCCGGCGCCCGCGGCGACGAGCGCGTCGACGGCGCCGTCGTCGATCACCAGGACGTCGCGCACCGCCGGGACCTGGTCGCGCACCTCGGCGACGGTGGCGGCATGCGCGTCGTGCTCGACGACGAGGAACGACACCGCCGAGTCGGACAGGATCCACAGCACCTGCTCGGCCGACGAGGTCTCGTAGATCGGCACGCCCACCGCGCCGGCGCCCCATACCGCCCAGTCGAGCACCGACCACTCGTAGCGGGTGCGCGCCATGATCCCCACCCGGTCACCGGGCTGCACGCCGCGAGCGACCAGACCCTTGGCGACGGCGACGACCTGCTCGTCGAACTCACGCGCGGTGACCGGCTGCCACGGCCCGTCCGGCCTCGTCTTGCGCTCGACGAGCGTCTTGTCCGGGGTGTCCGCGACGCGCTGCGCCAGCACGTCGTTGAGGTTCGAGGCGCGGTCGAGGGTGACGAGCAGCGGTGCGACGGACTGTGTCATGGCTGTCTCCGTTGGCAAGCGACGACGTACGGAGAGGATACGGGACCTTTGTCCCGGATCGGTGACCGTGCCCCGCCGCTGGGGGCGTGACCTCTCCGGTCGCGCCACGGCTGACCCGACCGGGGCGCTAGCGTAGGCCCGCCGCGCTCCGCTCGGGTGCGCGACTCATGGGCGAGGGAGACGGGCACAGATGCTCGCGATCGGCGTGGACATCGGCGGGACGAAGATCGGGGCGGGGGTCGTCGACGACGACGGCACGATCGTCGCCCAGACCCGCCGCGACACGGACGCGACCGACGAGCACAGCGTCGACCAGGGGGTCGTCGACGTGTGCCGCGAGCTGATGGCCGACCACGAGGTCGGCGCGATCGGCCTGGCCGCGCCCGGCTTCGTCAGCTCCGACCGTGCCACGGTCAACTTCACGCCGAACCTGCCCTGGCGCGACCACGACCTGCGCGCCGCGGTGGCCGCGGCGCTGCGCACGGACGTGCCGATCGTCGTGGAGAACGACGCCAACGCCGCCGGCTGGGCCGAGTTCCAGTTCGGCGTCGCCCGCGACGTCGACGACATGGTGACCCTGACGCTCGGCACCGGCCTGGGCGGCGCCATCGTGTCCGGTGGCCGGCTGCTGCGCGGCCGCTGGGGTGTCGCCGCCGAGATCGGCCACATGCGCGTGGTGCCGGACGGCCACTACTGCGGCTGCGGCCAGAACGGCTGCTGGGAGCAGTACGTCTCCGGCAGCGCGCTGGTCCGCGACGCGCAGGCCGTCGCGCAGACCCGGCCCGACCGCGCGGCGCGGCTGCTCGAGCTGGCCGGCGGCAAGTGGCGCAAGATCTCCGGCCACCACGTGACGCAGGCCGCGCAGGAGGACGACGAGCTCTCCGTCGAGCTGCTGGCGACGATCGGACGCTGGGTCGGGGAGGGCGCGGCGAGCGTCGCCGCGCTGCTCGACCCGGAGCTGTTCGTCGTCGGCGGCGGCCTGTCCGCGGCGGGCGACCTGGTGATGAACGCGGCGCGCGAGGCGTTCGCCGCGCACCTGTGCGCGGCCGGGCACCACCCGGAGGCGCGGTTCGCGGTCGCCTCGATGGGCAACGACGCCGGCATCGTCGGCGCCGGCGACCTGGCCCGGCGGTAGGCGGCCCCGACGTGACGGACGAGCGGGCAACGGCGCCCGCGCCAGCCTCAGACGACGGCGCCGGAGCCCGGGTCCGAGCCGCCGTCGCGGCGGCTCGGCATGCGCCACACCAGCACGCCGACCGCGGCCAGCAGCAGCACGGTGGCGACCGGCGGCAGCCAGCCCGGCGGGTTGTGCCAGGCGACCAGCAGCACCACGTAGAGCACCGGCACGCCGATCGCGACCGTCCACGTCAGGATGCGCAGCGGGTCGGTGCCGAGCACAGGCCCGGGGTCGGGCGGCATGAAGTGCTCCTGCTCGTCGACCGCCTCCTCGGCGGCGTCGAACTGGTCGGTGCCGTCCCAGTCCCGGCCGGACAGCTCGCGATCGTCGGCGGCCCGCACCACGTGGCCGCCGCGCGTCGCGGGCTCGTCGGGCGTGACCTCGTCGGCCG
>CAZFTZ010000161.1:0-11475 GCA_964521875.1 uncultured Cellulomonas sp.
CTGGGCGTCACCCTGACGGGTGCTCCGCCGCGCCATCGCGGGGTGGTCCATCTGCTATACCGGGCAGTCGGTGACGCCGAGCGCCCGGCCGATCTGCGCCAGCGTCATGCCCTCGTAGTAGTACAGGACGACGACCATCCGCTCCCGCTCCGAGAGCTGCTCGATCGCGCGGGCCAGCAGGTACGTGGTCTCCTGCGCCTCGATCGAGCCGGCCGGGTCCTCGACCCGGTCGTCGCCGAGGGTGTCGCCCAGGCTGACGGCGCCCGGGCGGTCCTCGCCACCGAGCATCTCGTCGAGCGCGACCAGGTTGACGGTCGAGAGCTGCGTGAACGCGGTGCGCAGCTCGTCCATCGACACGTCGAGCTTGTCCGCGATCTCGCCGTCGGTCGGCGCGCGGTGCAGCGACGCCTCGAGCTCGCCGTAGGCGCGGTCGATGGCGCGGGCCTTGGTGCGCACCGAGCGCGGCACCCAGTCCATCGCCCGCAGCTCGTCGATGATCGCGCCGCGGATCCGGCTCGACGCATAGGACTCGAACCGCACCGCGCGGCCCGGCTCGTACTTCTCGATCGCGTCGATCAGGCCGAACATGCCGCACGAGACGAGGTCAGCGTGCTCGACCATGCTCGGCAGGCGCAGCCCGACCCGCCCGGCGACGGCCGAGACGAGCGGGGCGTAGTGCATGATCAGCCACTCGCGGGCGGACTGCGCGCCGGTGGACTTCAGCTCGAGCCAGTGCGCGTCGACCTCGTCGTCGCCGGCGAGCGCCGGCGGGACGTACTCGGCAGGCTGCTGGTACCGGCGCGGCTGAGGGATGACACCGCGTGGCGCGGTGGGCGCGGGGCGGCCGGCGGGCACACGCACCGGTGCGGGCGTGGCGAGGTCGGCGTCGGTGGTCATCTCGAACTCCGTTTCGGGGCTCATGCGCGCGGATGTGCGATCTGGTAGGCCGACCGCAGTCGCTCGGCCGAGACGTGGGTGTACCGCTGGGTGGTGCCGAGACTGGCGTGGCCGAGCAGCTCCTGCACGCTGCGCAGGTCGGAGCCACGCTCGAGGAGGTGGGTGGCGGCGGTGTGCCGCAGCGCGTGCGGGGCGACGTCGTCGACGCCGGCGCGGCGGGCCAGCGCGTGCACCGCGTCCCGCATCCGCCGCTGGTCGACGCGACCACCCTTGGCGCCCAAGAACAGCGCGTCGCCGGACGCCGGGCCGGCCAGCCGGGGCCGGGCGCGGTTCAGCCAGACCGTCAGCGCCTGCGCGGCAGGTCGCCCGAACGGCACCACACGCTCCTTGTCCCCCTTGCCGACCACGCGGAGCGACCGGTTCTCCAGGTCGACGTCCGCCACGTCCGCGCCGCACAGCTCGCCGACGCGCACCCCGGAAGCGTAGAGGAGCTCGGCGGCGGCCCAGTCGCGCACAGCGACCGGGTCCGGGTCGGCAGACGCGACGCCGGCGGCGGAGTCGAGCAGGGCGGCGACGTCGGCCTGGCGCAGCACCGCCGGCAGGTGCGTCGTGGTGCGAGCGGTCGCGAGCCGGGCCGTCGGGTCCACGTCGAGCAGGCCGGTGTGGACCGCCCAGGCGAAGAAGGTGCGGACTGCCGCGGAGCGGCGGGCCATCGTCGCCCGGGACAGCCGCTTGGCCGCCATCGCGGCCAGCCAGCCGCGCAGCAGGGCGAGGTCGATCGCGTCCAGCGTGGCGCGGCCGTGCCGTTCCGCATACCCGAACAGGTCTGCCAGGTCCCCCAGATACGCACGGACGGTGTGCTCCGAAAGGCCCCGCTGGGAACGCAGATGAGCCGCGAAGTCGGCACGCAGAATCGCGCGCTGCTGCGCCCCCAAGGCGATCGGCTTCACCTGCACACGCTTACCGTGACGGGTGAAGTGGCTCGTGACAAGAGGTCAGGGGCAACGAAGACAGCGAACGATGGGCGAATGCGCCGCTATTGTCCGATTTTCTCCACAGAAACGTGGCCGGCGGACCGCATTTCACCCGCCTGGAGTATTCAGCATCGGCGCCGTTCCCCCGTGGAGGCACGCACGCCGGGCGTGTCGCGTTGGTCCGATTGGTGGGGTACGAACGGAACGGTGGTGAGCCGTTCACCCGAACGGCCCCGCGTCGTCACCTGCGGCCGCCTCGGGTCGGGGTGGCCCTCCACAGGTCGCCCCGCCGGCTTGCGAGCCCCGCCAGCTCCAGCAGCCCCAGCGCGCCGCGCGCCTCTGCCGGCGCGACCCCCGCCCGGCGCGCAACCACGTCCTCGGGTGCCCCGGCCCGGGTGCCCAGCGCGTCGTGCACCCGGCGGCAGAGGGGATCGAGGCGGTCGGCGTCCTCCGGGTCGACGAGGCCGGCCGGCGCGTCGTCGTCGGGCCCGGCAGCCCGGCCGTCCCGGCCGGTGCCGACGCGCGGCAGCAGCTCGGCCACCTCGTCCGCGTCGGTGACGCACACCGCGGCGCCTTCGCGCAGCAGCCGGTGGCACCCGGCGGACGCGGCGGAGGTGACGGGTCCGGGCACGGCACCGACCGGCCGCAGCAGGTCGGCCGCGTGGTGCGCCGTCGACAGCGCGCCGGAGCGCCAGGCCGCCTCGACGACCACCGTCGCGCCCGCGACCGCCGCGATGAGCCGGTTGCGCTGCAGGAACCGGGACTTGGTGGGCAGTGCTCCCGGCGGCACCTCCGACACCACGGCCCCGCCGGTGGCCAGCGCCTCCTCGAACAGCCGGGCGTTGCCCGCCGGGTAGCTGCGGTCCACTCCGCCGGCCAGCACGACGACGGTCGGCCCACCGGCGAGGATCGCGCCGCGGTGCGCTGCCGCGTCGATCCCGTACGCGCCGCCGGAGACCACCGTGGCGCCACGCCGGACCAGTCCTTCGGCGAGGTCGAACGCCACCCGCTCGCCATACCCGGTGCTGGCCCGGGAGCCGACCACCGCCACCGCAGGCCGATCCGGCAGCACGCCACGGCACCACAGCACGAACGGCGCCGCGTCGCCCAGGTCGTCGAGACCGGCCGGCCAGCGCCCGTCGTCCGGTCCGACGAGCACGGCGCCGACCCGCTCGAGGTCGGCGAACATCGCCGGGGTGTCCAGCGCGGCGGCGCGCTCGGCCCAGCGACGGGCCGCGGCCGCCAGCCGCATCCGGTCCGGGCCGGACAGGCCCGGCAGCGCCGACCGGTCCGGCGTCCCGGCTCCGGTGACCCAGGCGAGCGCCGGCCCGGCGCCGAGCATCCGCACCAGAGCACCCGCCACGGCGTCGCCCGGCTCCACCAGTGCCGACCACACGGCCCGGGCGGCGAGGTCGTCGTCGGCCGGCGTCATGCGCCCTGTCCCCTCGTGCGCAGCAGCAGCGCGCTGCCGACGTCGGCCCTCGTCGGAGCCTCGCGGCCGGCGAGGTCGGCCACCGTCCAGGCCACCCGTAGCACCCGGTCGACGCCGCGCAGCGACAACGTGCCGCGGTCGACCGCGTGGTCGAGGTCCGTCATCAGCTCCCGGCCGGGCCCGAGGCGCTCGCGCAGCCAGCCGCCCGGCACCTCGGCGTTGGTGCGCCACCCGGTGCCCCGCAGCCGGTCGGCCGCGGCCTGCCGCGCCTCGGCGACGCGTGCGGCGACCACGGCAGTGGGCTGGCCCGGCTTGTCCAGGGCGTGCGCGGGCAGCACCTCCACCTGCAGGTCGACCCGGTCGAGCAGCGGTCCGGACAGCCGGCCGAAGTACCGCCGCCGCTGCGCGGCCGTGCAGCAGCAGGTCAGGCCCTTGCCGACGGAGTTGCCGCACGGGCACGGGTTGGCCGCGAGCACCAGCTGGAAGCGCGCCGGGTAGCGGGCGATGCCCGCGGAGCGGTGGATGACGACCTCGCCGTGCTCCAGGGGCTGACGCAGCGTCTGCAGCACGGTGCTCTGGAACTCGGGAGCCTCGTCGAGGAAGAGCACACCCCGGTGGGCACGCGATGCCGCGCCCGGACGCGGGATGCCGGAGCCGCCGCCGATCACGGCCGCCGGCGTCGCGGTGTGGTGCGGGTCCTCGAACGGCGGGCGTCGCAGCAGGCCGCCGGACGGGTCGAACACGCCCGCCAGCGAGTGCACGGACGTCACCTCGACCGCCGCCGCCTCGTCGAGGTCGGGCAGCAGCCCCGGCAGCCGCGCCGCGAGCATCGTCTTGCCGACGCCGGGCGAGCCGACCATGAGCAGGTGGTGGCCGCGCGCCGCCGCGACTTCCAGGCAGGTGCGCGCCTCCTGCTGCCCGACGACGTCGGACAGGTCCGGCACCGGCCGTGCGGGGGCGGCGGTCAGCACGTGCGGCACCGGTTCGGCGTCCGGCACGTCGACGTCCGCGCCGTAGCGCGCGGCGACCTCCGCCAGGCTGTGCACGCCGACCACGTCGGCACCGGGGACCAGGCGCGCCTCCGCGGCGTTGCCCGCCGGCACGACCACCCGTGACATCCCGGCGGCGACGGCGGCCGCCACCGCGGGCAGCACGCCGCGCACCGGCCGCAGCCGGCCGTCCAGGCCCAGCTCGCCCAGGTGCACCGCCCGTGCCGTCGCCTGCGGGTCGACGAGCTCGGCACCGGCGAGCACCGCGACGGCGATCGCGACGTCGAAGCCGGAGCCGGCCTTCGGCAGCGCCGCCGGCGACAGGTTGACCGTGATGCGGCGGTTCGACCACGGCAGGCCAGTCGAGGTCACCGCGGCGCGCACCCGGTCACGTGCTTCGGCCAGGGCGGTGTCCGGTAGCCCGACGAGCGTGAAGGCGGGCAGCGACGGCGCCAGGTGAGCCTCGACGTCGACCAGGTGCCCGGTGAGGCCGACCAGGCACACCGCGCGGGTTCGTCCCAGCAGCACGTCACATCACCCCGACGAGATGCTCGAGCCGGGGCGCCCCGCGCCGCGGCACCAGCACAGCGACCACGTCGACACGCACCGAGGCGGGGTGCACGTCGTGCGCGGCCAGCCACTGTGCGGTCAGCCGGCGCAGCCGGGCGAGCTTCGCGGGCGTCACCGCCAGTGCCGGCGGCCCGAACTGCTCCGAGCGGCGGGTCTTGACCTCCACCACGACCAGCTCGGTGCCGTCGAGCACGACGAGGTCGATCTCGCCGTCGTGGCACCGCCAGTTGCGGTCCAGCACCGTCCAGCCCAGCGCGGCCGCGTGCCGCACCGCCAGGTCCTCGCCGTACCGCCCCACCGCGTCCTTGGCACCCACGGCCACCACCTCCGGGCGCCGAGACTTCCGGAGCCGCAGGGTGTTTCGATGCGGGGCCGGGCACGGTTGTGGCGCGGCCGCCGGACGTCAGGGCTGTGGACGGCTCACCGGCTCAGCCCGGGTCGTCGTCGCTCGCTCGTCGGACGCTAAAGCCTCAGCGCGCGAAGCCGGCGCTGCCGCCGAGGTCGAGCTCCGCCTTGGCGAGCTCCTCGACGTTGACATCCTTGAACGTCACCACACGCACGGACTTCACGAACCGAGCCGAGCGGTAGACGTCCCAGACCCAGGCGTCGGCGAGCGTCACCTCGAAGTAGACCTCGCCCGCGGCCGACCGCACCTGCAGGTCCACCTGGTTGGCCAGGTAGAACCGGCGCTCGGTCTCCACCACGTAGGAGAACAGGCCGACGACGTCCCGGTACTCGCGGTACAGGGCCAGCTCGGCGTCGGTCTCGTAGTTCTCCAGGTCCTCGGCGCTCACGCGCCCATCATCCCCCCAACGAGGCCGGCCTCCGCCACCAGGACCTCCTCACCCGTCGGCAGCCGCCAGGAGCGCCGGTGCAGCGGGCACGGCCCCAGCTCGCGCAGCGCGGCGAGGTGCTCCGGGGACGCGTAGCCCTTGTTGTCGGCCCAGCGGTAGGCCGGGTGCTCGTCGGACAGCGCGACCATCATCGAGTCCCGCTCGCACTTGGCCAGCACGCTGGCAGCCGCGACGCTGGCGCAGCTGCGGTCCGCCTTGATGCGCAGGTGCACCCGCGGCGCAGGCCCCACCGGCTCGTCGTCGAACAGCGTCGGGCGGGCGGTCAGCCAGTCGTGGTTGCCGTCCAGCAGCACGGTGTCCACCGGCCCGACGGCAAGCTGCACCTGGGCCAGTGCCCGGAGCCCGGCGAGGCGCAGCGCGGCGAGGATGCCGATCGCGTCGATCTCGTCGGGCGAGGCGTGGCCGACGGCGCGCGCCAGCCCCCACCGGGACAGCGCGGGGACCAGGGCCTGGCGCGCGGCGGGCGTCAGCAGCTTGGAGTCGGCGACGCCGCGCGGCGCGGACCTGGTCTGCGGCCCGACGACGACGACACCGACGCTGACCGGGCCGGCGAGCGAGCCGCGGCCGACCTCGTCCATCCCGGCGACCAGGCGGGCGCCGTCGCGCAGCAGCGCCCGCTCGTGACGCAGGTGCGGGACGACGGCGGGGACGGCGGACGGGGTCATGACGGGTCGGGCACGTCGGCGAACGTCGCACCGGGGTTGCGCAGCACCGCCCACCGGTCCGCCGGCCACACGATGACGAACGCGACGCCGACGACGTTGGCCATCGGGATGGATCCACCGCCGGCATTGCCCTGGTGGTAGCGGGAGTCCTCGGAGTGGTCGCGGTTGTCGCCCATCACCCACAGCGAGTCGGCCGGCACGGTGATGTCGAACGTCATCGACGACGGCTGGGCGAACGGCGCCAGGTAGGGCTCGTCGATCGCGACCCCGTTGACGGTGATCGGGTTGCCGGGACCGGCGCACGCGACGTGGTCGCCCGGCAGGCCGATGACGCGCTTGACCAGGTGCTGGCCGGCGTCCACCGGGCGCAGCCCGACGAAGGTCAGCACGTCGTTGACGACGCGCTGCCCGCCGGACACCGGCGCCACCACCTGGTCGGCAAGCCAGCCGCCCGGGTCCTTGAACACGACGATGTCGCCGCGGTGGATCTTCATCGGCCCCGGAGCGAGCTTCGAGACGAGGATGCGATCGTCCTCGACCAGCGTGTCGTGCATCGATTGCGACGGGATCCAGAACGCCTGCACCAGGAACGTCTTCACCAGCAGCGACAGGATCAGCGCGCTGACCAGCACGATCGCCGTCTCGCGCAGCCACGACAGCGGGCCGGAGCGGGCCGGCGCCGGTCGTCGCGGCGCACCGCGGCGGCCACGGCGGGACTCCTGGTCACCCGCCTCCGGCTCCGCGGCACCCGGTGGGACGGCGGCGGACGACGAGACCGCCGGCACGGCCGGCTCGGGCTCGGCGGTGCGCTGCGGGACCCCTGGGACGCCGGGAGGGGATGCGCCGAACACGCGTGGGGTCCACACCGGACCGTCCTGCCCGTCGCCCTGCCACTGACTCACCCGCACAGCCTCGCACGCCCGGCCGGGGTCGCAGCACCACGACGCCCCCGCGAGGTGAACCATGGACGAACGACGGTGGGCGGCCCCGTGAGGGACCGCCCACCGTGAAGCGCAGGACGAAGCAGGTCAGGCCTGCGGCGTCGTCTCGCGACGCTCCTTGATCTTCGCCTTCTTGCCGCGCAGGTTGCGCAGGTAGTACAGCTTCGCGCGGCGGACGTCACCGCGGGTGACCACCTCGACGGAGTCGATCGAGGGGGTGTGCACCGGGAAGGTGCGCTCCACGCCGACGCCGAAGCTGATCTTGCGGACGGTGAACGTCTCGCGGACGCCGGAGCCCTGGCGGGCGATCACGACGCCCTGGAACGCCTGGATGCGGGAGCGGTTGCCCTCGACGACCTTGACGTTCACCTTGACGGTGTCGCCGGGACGGAAGTCGGGGACGTCGTCGCGCAGCGAGGCCGCGTCGACGGAGTCGAGGGTGTGCATGGTGGTGTCGCTCTCTCGTCCTGCCGCGGGTCAGGGACGTCGTCGGGCGGCCCTCGCCGCTCGTCGTGCAGGGTGAGCGGGGCGGGAGGCCCTGGTCGATGGTCCGGTGCGGTCCGGGGACCCGAAGCGCCGTGCGGCCCTCCCCTGCGGCAGAGGGCGCGGCCGGCGCACACCAGCGGACAAGTGTGCCACATGGCACGCTGCCCCATCCAACCGGCCTGGACCCACCCGGTCCGTCGCCGAGCGCACCGCTGTTCGCCGAGGGCACACGCCATCGACGCGCGGAACGTGTGCGCTCGATGCGGAATGGTGCGCCCGACGGCGAAGGGGGGCTCAGGCCGGGCGGACGAACTCCAGGCGGGTGCCGACGACGGTCCAGCCGAGCTCGGCGAGCCGCTGCCGGTCGTGCTTGTCGAGCGTCGCGGGGTCCAGCCGCGCCAGCAGGTCGGGTCGCCGGGCGGCTGTGCGCTCCAGCGCCTGGTCGCGCCGCCACCGCTCGACCTTGCCGTGGTGACCGGACAGCAGCACCTCCGGCACGTCGAGGCCCTGCCACGACGCGGGCTTGGTGTACACGGGGTACTCGAGCAGCCCGTCGGCACCGTGCGACTCCTCGACGAGCGAGTCCGGGTTCCCGACGACGCCCGGCAGCAGCCGCGCCACCGCCTCGACGACGACGAGCGCGGCGACCTCTCCCCCGTTGAGCACGTAGTCGCCGAGCGACACCTCGCTGACGGGGACGCGGTCGCGGTAACGCTCGACGACGCGGGCATCGATCCCCTCGTACCGGCCGCACGCGACCACCAGCCGCTCCTCGGTGGCCCACGCCTCGGCGTGCCGCTGCGTGAACGGCTCCCCGGAGGGCGTCGGCACGACGAGCCGAGCAGGCCCGTCCGCGAGCAGCGCGTCCAGCGCCAGGCCCCAGACGTCGGGCCGCATCACCATGCCCGCGCCGCCGCCGAAGGGGGTGTCGTCGACGGTGCGGTGCCGGTCGGAGGTCCAGTCGCGCAGGTCGTGGACGCGGACGTCGAGCAGCCCGGCCTCGCGGGCCTTGCCGACGAGCGACAGCTCCAGTGGCGCCAGGTACTCCGGAAAGATCGTCACGACGTCGACGCGCATCTCAACGCTCGCCTTCGTCGGCTCGGTCGTCGGCCACGACGAGGTTCGCCGCGTCCGAGGCGAGCAGCCCGCCGGGCGGGTCCAGCACCACGCGGCCGCCGGCGACGTCGACCACGGGGACGATCGCCCGGACGAACGGCACCAGCGTGCGGGCACCGTCCGGCTCGCGCAGCACCAGGACGTCGTGGGCGGGGGCGTGCTCCAGGCCGACGACCTCGCCGAGCACGCGCCCGTCGGTGCCCTCGGCACGCAGCCCGACGAGCTCGTGCGGGTACCACGCGTCCTCGTCGGGCTCGTCGTCCTCCGCGGAGTCGACGACGCGCTCGACCCCGGTGAGCGCCTCGGCGGCGGTGCGGTCCGCGACGCCCTCGAAGGTGGCGAACCAGCGCCCCTGTGCCACGCGTGTGCGCGCGACGGTCAGCGGGCCCGCGCCCGCCGGATCGGTGGCCAGCACCGTGCCGGGAGCCAGCCGCTCGTCGGGCACGTCGGTGCGCAGGTCCAGGGCGACCTCGCCGCGCAGGCCGTGCGCGCGGCCGATCCGGGCGACGGTCAGCAGCACGGCTGCCTCAGCGGCGGTCGACGTCGACGACGTCGACGCGCACGGACCCCTCACGCGACAGGGCGTTGACGACGGTGCGCAGCGCGCGGGCGGTGCGCCCGCCGCGGCCGATCACCCGGCCGAGGTCGTCCGGGTGCACGCGCACCTCGAGCAGCTCGCCGCGGCGCAGCGTCGCCGAGCGGACCTGCACGTCGTCCGGGTGGTCGACGATGCCCCGCACCAGGTGCTCGAGCGCGTCCGCGAGCACGTCAGGCCTGCTCGTCCTCGGTGGTGGCCGCAGCCTCGTCGGACGCGGTCTCCTCGACGGCAGCCTCGTCGGCCGGCGGCTCCTCGACGGCAGCGGTGGCAGCCTCCTCGGCGGCGGCCTTCTTCGCCGACGCGGTCGCCTTGACCTTCTCGGCGTCCGCGGCGGCAGCCTCGACAGCGGCCTTCGCGTCGGCCTTGCCGGCCTTGACCTTGAGGGTGCCCTCGGCGCCCGGCAGGCCCTTGAACTTCTGCCAGTCACCGGTGACCTTGAGCAGCACGAGCACCTGGTCGGTCGGCTGGGCGCCGACGCCGAGCCAGTACTGCGCACGCTCCGAGTTCACCTCGATGACCGAGGGCTCCTCGGTCGGGTGGTACTTGCCGATCTCCTCGATCACCTTGCCGTCACGGCGGGAACGGGAGTCGGCGACGACGATGCGGTAGTACGGCGCGCGGATCTTGCCCAGGCGCTTGAGGCGGATCTTGGTGGCCACGAGCGGGTGTTCTCCTGATGTCTTGGGTGACGTCGCGCGCTGACCCGTGGGGATGGGGCGCGGTCGGTCCGGGGACGCGGCCGGGCGCAGGTAGAGGGGCTGCGCCCGCCGAGTACAGCGGACCATTGTGCCAGACGCGCGCGGTGCTACGCGACGCGTGCGCCGCGCAGCACCACCGCGGTCGGGGCGGCCAGCACGCGGATGTCGTCGCGCGGGTCGGCGGGGTACACGACGAGGTCGGCGGGGGCGCCCTCGTCGAGCCCGGGGGCTCCCAGCCAGGTGCGGCTGCGCCAGGACGCCGCGGCCAGCACGTCGGCAGCAGGGATGCCTGCGCGGACCAGTGCGGCGGCCTCGTCGGGCAGCCGGCCGTGGCCGATGGTGCCGCCGGCGTCGGTGCCGACGAGGATCGGTACGCCGGCGTCGAACAGGTCGCGGACATGCTGGTCGCGGCGCCGGTACATCTCCCTCATCCGCGCCGCGTACACCGGGTACCTCGTGGCGCTCGCCGCGATCTCCTCGAAACGGTCCACCTGGAGCATGGTCGCCGTCACCGGGATGCCGGCCGCTGCGATCCGCTCGATCTGCTCCGGGGACGCGCCGGTGGCGTGCTCCAGGCAGTCGACCCCGGCGTCGAGCAGCGCGTCGAGGGTCTCGGTCGCGAAGGTGTGGACCGTGACACGAGCACCGGCGGCGTGGGCGGCGGCGACCGCCTCGGTGACCAGGGCGTCGGACCACAGCGGGGCGAGGTCGCCGCCACCGTCGCGGTCGATCCAGTCGCCGACGACCTTCACCCAGCCGTCGCCGCGCGCCGCCTCCTCGACCACGGCGGCCGGCAGCTCATCGGGTGTGGCCAGCTCGCGCCCGTAGGAGCGCAGGTAGCGCTTCGGCAGCGCGAGGTGGTGGCCGGCGCGCAGGATCCGCGGCAGGTCCGGGCGATCGTCGACCCAGCGGGTGTCCGACGGCGAGCCGGCGTCGCGGATCAGCAGCACGCCGGAGTCCCGGTCCGCCAGGGCCTGGCGCTCCGCGATGGCCGCATCCACCGCGCCGGCGGCGCCCAGGCCGACGTGGCAGTGGACGTCCACCAGGCCCGGCAGCACCCAGCCGTCGAGCTCGTCGCCCGCTCCCCCGGCGGGACGCTCGAACGTGATCCGGTCGCCGACCACCCATGCCTCGACCGCCACGTGCTCGTCGTCGAGCAGCACCGGGCCGCGCAGGTGCAGCGTCATCGCCTCAGCGGCCGCCGAACAGGTTGCCGAAGCTCGACGGGTCGAAGTCCCCCGGGTCCGCCGGCGGC